>JAUIDM010000431.1 GCA_030428915.1 Alphaproteobacteria bacterium
AGGAACTCGATCACTTCGGCAATCACGAGCGGATTGTTCATCATGAACGTGTGCGTGACCGGCAGCACGATATGGTCGTTCATGCCACCTATCCTTGTGCTGTTGACGCTGACCTTGCCGTCATCCTGCCCGCCGATGACGGCCGAATAGATCGGGTTGAGCGAGCGGTTGCCCGCGATGATGCCCAGGTCGAACTGCACTGCCGGCAGCGCATTCGGAACGCTAGCCGGTCCGGTGCCAAGCTCCAGCCCGGCCGGCCCATTGATCCAGCGGAACGGACCGAGATCGCCGAACGCATCCACCAGTTCGGACCCGTGATTGGGTGGTGCGAGCATCACGACCCGGCCCATGGACTTCGGCCGGTGATCGGCGAGCCACGCACGCGCCAGAATGCCACCCATCGAATGGGTGACAAAACTCGTCCGGTCCGCGCCGCATCGCGCGACAGCAGGGCCGACATGGGTCTTAACCAGTTCGGCTATCGTCGCCTCGGTGGAGGGATAGTCGACATTGATCACACGGTATCCGGCGCCTCTAAGAGCCCCCTCGGTGACACGCAGCGAAGCATCGCTGCGGGCAAGGCCATGAAGCAGCACCACGCATTCTGCGCGCGCTGGCAGGCCGGCAACCATCGTCAGGAGGAACAACGCGATTTTCCACATGCAAATGAAATAAGCGATCGGCAACCAGGTTGCGAGCCCTCTTGCTCTGTGGTGGACGCTGCGTCACTCTCCGGCGGATGAAACCTCGCTTTCCGCGCCTGGCCACACGTGCCATCATCGTCCACGACGGGCGGTTGCTGCTGGTCAATGCCTATGCTGGCCACCGTTCCGACCTTTGGTGTGCGCCGGGCGGCGGGGCGCAGCCGGGACAATCCCTGCCCGACAACCTTGTGCGTGAGGTGCACGAAGAATGCGGGCTACAGGTGTCAGTCGGCCCCCTGGCACTCGTCAACGAATTCCACGACCCGCGCACAGGCTTTCATCAGGTGGACCTCTTTTTTCGATGCACCGTCACGGCGGGACGGCTTGATCCCGGCTGGTCTGATCCCGAACGGGTCGTCCATACCCGCCGCTTCTTTTCGCAGGCCGAACTTGCATCGATCCGGTTTAAACCGGACAGTCTGCCGGATGTTGCCTTCGGGTCGCATGGTCCGGCCCGGTACGACCCGCTGGAGGTCATCGTCCCGTGAGCCTTGCGGGGAAACGCGGACGTTATTTCAGCGAATAAAGCTCATCCGGACGCAGTCCAAGTTCCAGCGCGATCTTGACGCAGACGCCAAGCACCATGATCGACAGCAGGATGCGCAACTGTTCGGCCTTCAGTTTCGCTCCGATCCCTGCGCCGATCTGGGCGCCGATGACGCCCCCGACCAGAAGGAGGACCGCAAGCACCATGTCGACGCTGTAATTCGTGGTCGCATGCATCATCGCGGTGAAACCGGAGACAAAGATGATCTGGAAGAGCGAGGTGCCGACGACGATCTTGGTCGGCATGTTCAGGATATAGATCATGGCAGGCACCATGATGAAGCCTCCGCCAACCCCCATGATTGCCGCGAGAAAGCCCACCAATGCGCCGACGGCCAGAGGCGGGATCACCGAGATGTAGAGGCCCGAGGTGCGGAATTTCATCTTGAATGGCAAGGCCGTGACCCAGCCGCGCGGCCGTCGCGCGACCGTTGGCCGCGACGAGTCCTTCGACCTGACGATCGCACGCAGGCTTTCGGTGAACATCAGGGCACCGATCCCTCCGAGGAAGACGACGTAGAAGATCCGGATCAAGAGTTCGACCTGCCCCAACGCCTTGAGATAGTTGAACACCACGATGCCAAGGCCGGACCCGAGGATACCGCCGCCCAAAAGTATCCAGCCCATGCGGAAATCGACGGTCTTGCGCCGGATATGGGCAAGAATCGCCGAGACCGAGGAGGCGACGATCTGGTTGGCCGATGTAGCGACCGCAACGGCGGGCGGCACACCGATGAAGAAGAGAAGCGGCGTGATCAGAAATCCGCCACCCACGCCGAACATGCCCGACATCACGCCGACTCCGCCGCCGATAAGCAGCAGAAGGACGACATTGACCGATACTTCGGCGATAGGCAGGTAGAGATGCACGAGATTGCCGCTCTGGCCAGGTTTTGCAAATGCGTCATGCATCCCCATGCCGCCCATGTCAAACATTGTGGTCGCCATTCATCAAGCCAGAGCGGCGGTGCCGATAGGTCCAGCGATCAGACCTTGCCGCGCGGCTTGGCCCGGAGCGTCGGCTCGGCTACGGTCGGATCCTCGGGCCAGGGATGTTTCGGGTATTGGCCGCGCATGTCCTTGCGGACATCGGCATAGGACGTCGCCCAGAAGCCCGGAAGATCAAGCGTGGTTTGGACCGGTCGCTGCGCAGGCGACAGGAGCGTGATCCGCAGCGGCAGACGTTTCGGGCCCACCCAAGGGTGTTGCGTCACGCCGAATAGTTCCTGAAGGCGGACCGCGATGCCGGGATGGTCGCCCTCATAGTCGATGGGCACCCGTCGGCCGAGCGGGGTTTCGAAATGACCCGGCGCAAGGCGGTCCACAAGCTGAAGCTGTTCCCAGTTCAGTGCGTTCCGCAAAGGTTCGGTCAGGTCGAGCCCGCGCAAAGCGCCCTCGGTGCGTTTTCTCCCGAGGTGGGGCATCAGCCAGTCTTCCGCACGGTCCATCAGGCCCGTATCGGTGAAATCGGGCAGGTCCGCGCCTTCACGGCGCAGAAGTTCCACCCGCGCGCGGAAGCGACGGGCGGGTTCAGACCAGGGAAGACCGATCTGGCGCAGCCCGTCGAGTGCGGCGCGGGCCATCGCGTCGGGCGGGGCGTCGGGCCAGTGCCGGTCGTCGAGGACAAGCGCGCCCAGCCTTTCCTGACGGCGGGCGACGACGCGCCCCTCGCGGCGTGACCATTCGCAGATGTCATGCCAGCCGATCCGGTCGGCGAAGAGGCGGCGAAGCGATGCCTCAAGGATCGCAACGCCCTGCCGGATGCGCGCCTCGCGCGGGTCGCCGTCGAGGTCGGTCGCGACGATCAGTCGTTCTGCGCCCAGGGGATCGGCA
>JAUIDM010000042.1 GCA_030428915.1 Alphaproteobacteria bacterium
CCACCCAGCGGCCCATCGGATGCCGGTCGTGCCGCACAGCGCGATAGGTTGCGCGGCGGATATCGGGCGGGCCTGCGCTTTCAATCTCGAGGGCCGCGTCCCGCGTCGCATGCAACGAGCCAAGCGGCACGATACCCGCCGATCCGCCCGCGACGGCTGCTGACCATTCCTCCGCCGACCGGGTGATGAAACGGGAGGCCAACGCATCGGCCAGAGCTTCATCACTATCGATCGCAGCGAGGTCGGCCAGATCCGGCACCCGTGAAAGGGCCTCGGCCCGCTCTGTCGGCGCGGCAAAGAACATCCAGCCGTCCGCAGCCTCGTAGCATCGGTAGAAGGCATCCCAGCCCCGCGCTGCGCGCCCCGACGGTTCGTTCCACGGGCCACGCCCGGCAAAGTCGTACATGAACTGTGCCTGGATCATCTCGCCCGCGGCGGCCAACGCGGCACGCGCGACGCCGCCCCTGCCCGTCACGCGCCGACGTTCCAGAGCCGCGCCGAGCGATACGCAGGCGCAGAACCCGGTCAACACGTCGATCGTTCCGAAATGCGCGTGCTCTTCGGGCGTCTCCATCGATCCGCCGAAGCGCAGCATCACGCCCGTCGCGGCCTGCGCAAGGTCGTCATAACCGAGGTGATCGGACTTTGGGCCACGCCTCGGTCCCCCGAAGGCATCAAGCTGAACAAGAATCAGCGCGGGATTTAGCGCGGCCAACCTGTCCGGGCCGAGACCCAGTGCATCGCGCTGCGCATCTGTGCCATTCATCGTGACCACATCCGCCGTGGCAAGCAGTCGTTCCAGCGTGACCTTGCCCGCATCGGTTCCAAGATCCAGCAGAACGCTTTCTTTGCCACGTTGCGCCTGAAGGCCGAAAACGACCGCATTCCAAGGGTCGACCGAGGGCTGAACCGGCTGCACATGGGTGACCTGCGCGCCAAACCTTGCCAGTGTCGCGCCGATCGTAGGACCGGCGATGACGTTGGTAAGGTCAAGAACCCTCACCCCGTCCAGCCAGCCCTTTGCGTCCTCGCGACCCCGCGGTGCCGGCCGGGGAGGTTCGGCAAGAATGCCCGCCAGATCGGGGCGCAGATCGTCGGGCAAAGGTCCCGGCCGCTTCGTCACCGCCCCGGCATCTTCGGCCAGCCAGGCGACATTGCCCATCTGCCGCATCGTCCCATGTCGAGGGTCCTCCACCTCCAGCACCAGCCCCGAAGCCAGGGCATGAGGGTCAGCCAGCCATTCTTCCGTGCTGCGCTGCGCGGTACCGGGTGTCTTGGCTGCACCGAACAACGCCTCCCATTCCGTCGAGGGTCGGGTCAGAAAGGCAGACTGCATTGCCTCTGCTACCCGTGCCCGGTCAGCCGGACCGACGGGAAAGTTGCGCAACGCCCAGTCGGCGGGCCACTCCGCCCGGTCGAGATAGGCATCGAAATCGGGCAGGCTGTCGGCAAGATCGTGCAAGCCCAGCACTGCGAGCGCTCGTCTTTGGTGTCCCTTGATCGAGCAGGCCACAACATAGAACCCGCGCCCATCGGCACAGGTATAGGTGCGATAGAACGGATCGAGCAGCGGCCAGAGATCCTCGAAGGACAGGTTCATGGGCAGGCCTTCGGCCGCGCGCCGGTCTAGCTCCACCTCGCGCGGCGACTTGTATCGTTCGGGGTACTTCTCCACCTGCTCGCTATTGTAGACCAGCCCCTCGAACAATGCCGAGGCAAGTGGCACCTCGATATGCTCACCACCATTTCGTTCCCGCGCGCCGAGCGCAAACAGCACCGACATTGCACCGAACGCAGCGCCGTAGGCTGAAGCCATGCCCAGTGGCGTAAAGGACGGGTTGATCCCCATCAAGCGGCGGTTCAGGCCCATATCGGTGAACTGACCGGTCCGCGCAGCGATCAGTGCTTCCCATGCTGGCAGGCCCGTGAACTCTGGGTCGGCTGAAGCGAAACCCGGGAGCGACAGCGAGATGATCCCCGGATTTGCATCGCGAAGCGCCATCGGCCCAAGCCCAAGGCGTTCCATCACGCCCGGACGGAAATTCTCGATCACAACGTCGGCCCGTGCGACGAGGTCCAGGGCCGTTTGCCGCCCTTCATCGGACTTCAGGTCCAGCATCAACGAGCGCTTGCCGCGCGAGAGCATGTCAAATGCCGGATCCAGCCAGCGGGGTCCGCCAGGCGGGTCGATGCGGATCACCTCGGCCCCCAGGTCGGCCAGCATCATCCCGACCATTGGCCCCGCAAGGTAATGGCCGAAATCAAGGACGCGAATGTGAGAAAGCGGGCGTGTCTGCATTGGGAAAGGAACCGTTTCATGGGGTCGGGTGTCCCACACTCTAGAAATGCGGCCGCGCAATATTCATACTTGTCCTGCCAAAATCGGGACTGATCCTGCCAATGCAGCCACTCCAGATATCGATCCTCCTGTTCGATGCGTTTTCCAACATGGTGCTGGCCTGCCTGCTCGAGCCTTTGCGGGTGGTGCGCGATCAGACCGGCGCCGACATTCGATGGTGCATCCTGACCGACGGAAACCGTACCGTGTCCAGTTCCAGCGGCCTGAGCGTATCGCCCGAAATGCGAGTCCGTGACGCTCCTTCGTCGGAGTTGGTTATCGTCATCGGCGGTGACGCTTTTCGTGAGACGGAAAGCCCCGGCGCGATCCGCGATCTGGATAGGTTGATGAAGACCTCAACCGTGATCGCTGCCGACACCGGAGCCTGGGTTCTGGCGCGTGGTGGCTTCCTGAATGGACGGAAAGCCACCTTGCACTGGCAGTTGCTAGAGGAATACGCCGAGGAATTTCCCGAAATCGCAGTCCTGCCCGATCGCTATGTGCAGGACGGCCGCTTCTGGACATGCGGCAGCGCGTCGGCGGCTTTCGATCTGATGCTGCAATTCATCCGGACTCGTTTCGGCGCCGCAGTGGCCTTTGATGCCGGCGCGATGTTCCTGCATGACAACGCCAGGCGCCATGGCGCCTCGTATCCCGATCAGGCGCTTACCCAAGCGGTGTCGCCAAAGCTGAAACGGGTCGTCGTTCTCATGTCCGAGGCGCTTGAAACACCCCATCCGATCCCGGCCCTTGCGCGCCAGAGCCATGTTTCCGAACGATCACTGCGGCGCCTGTTCTGGTCGGAACTACAGACAACGCCGGGGCGGTACTACCTTCTTCTCCGCTTGGCCCGGGCGCGCGAACTTCTTCGCTACAGCGACCTTGCTCCGGATCAGATCGCGTTGCGATGCGGCTTCGCGAACGCGACGACGCTGATGCGCAGTTTGCGAAAGAATTTCGCGACAGGGATTCTGGACGGCCGTCAAAAAGGCCAATGACACCTCCGACCCGGCACGGCGATCCAAGATCGACGTAGTTGCTGGCCCTGTGATTGCCCGAAAGCCAAAAAAGGCCCGGATGGGTTTCAACTTATTGATGAAAATGGCGATCCCGGAAGGACTCGAACCCTCAACCTGCTGATTAGAAGTCAGCTGCTCTATCCAGTTGAGCTACGGGACCGCTGCACCCCGTTTATCGGCATCGGGCTACCGGGCGCAAGGCTGACGCGCAGGGGCAGATGCGGTGGCTGAAAGGCGACGGCAGCCCTCGGCGGTCTTATTCCAGGCACAGCGTCATGAAGACCGAATTCGGGTCGGGCCGGTAGCCTTCGAATGGCGGGCATTCCAGGAAACCGGCCTGCGCATAGAGCCCGCGGGCGACGGCGAAACCGGGTTGCGCGCCGGTCTCGAGACTCAGCCGCTCAAACCCCGCATGTTTTGCCTCCGCGATCAGATGATCAAGCATCATCCGCGCCAGCCGGCGTCCCCGCATCTCGGCGAGGATATGCATCGACTTGATCTCGCCATGTGTCGCGTCGATGCGTTTGAGCGCAACCATGCCGACGGCCTGCCCGGCCTCGCGCATGACGAAAAAGGTGATGCCGGGGGCGGCGAGCGCACCTGCATCCATCATATGGATGCTTTCGGGCGGCGTATCGGCATGCATCGCTTCGCTGTGACGCTCCATCAGCAGCGCGAGGTCCGGCAGCAACGGGCTGTCGCGGGTGATGGTGATCATCGGGGTCCCCCCGGCGCCGGGCAAGCGGACGGCGTGTCAGGCCTCGCTCAGCGCGACCTTCATGTCCTTGACGAGATAGATCACCTCGCCATCTGCCTCCACCCGACCGTCGGCCACACCCATCGTCAGGCGGCGGGTCTGCACGGCCTTGGTGAAATCGACATAATAGGTCAGCATCTTGCGGTCGGGCCGGACCATGCCGGTCAGCTTGACCTCTCCCACGCCGAGCGCATAGCCGCGCCCCTGCCAGCCGCGCCAGCCGAGGTTGAAGCCGGTAAGCTGCCAGAGCCCGTCAAGGCCGAGACAGCCCGGCATGATCGGGTTGCCGGGGAAATGGCAGTCGAAGAACCACAGATCGGGCGTGATGTCGAACTCGGCGACGACATGACCCTTGCCATGTTCGCCGCGATCCTCCGAGATATCGGTGATCCGGTCCATCATCAGCATGGGCGGTGCGGGTAGCTGCGCATTGCCGGGGCCGAACAGCTCACCGCGCGCACATTTCAGCAACTCTTCCTTGTCAAAACTCGTCGGATAACCCGCCATCCTGCCTGTCCCCGTCGTCTGTTGCGCCGCCCCTCTATCACCCGTGCAGGTCTCAGGGCAAGGGCACTGGCCAAGGGGGCTTTGGGGCAATTATGATTGAAAACATTAGGCGGTACGGTCTATATATCCAACTGCAAAAAGCACAGGATACCGAATGGACGGGATCGAGACGCAGGCGGTGACTCGCGGAACACGCTGGCTGGCCCGGGCGGGTCTGCGCCCGACGCGGCAAAGGGTATCGCTGGCCGCGCTGCTGGTCGGTGACGGCAAGGATCGGCACGTGACTGCCGAAAGCCTGCATGCCGCCGCCAGTGAAAGCGGTGAACCCGTATCGCTGGCGACAGTCTACAACACGCTCAGGGCTTTCTGCGAGGCGGGGCTGATCCACGAGATCTCGGTCGACGGGTCGCGGAGCTATTTCGACACAAGGCTCGACGATCATCCGCATTTCTTCTGGGAAGAGGAAGGACGGCTGGTCGATGCGCCGGCCGAGGACCTGAAGATCGCCCGGCTGCCGGAACTGCCCAATGGGGCGGAGCTTGCGCGGGTCGATGTGGTGATCCGGCTGCGGCGGGCCTGAATACACGGTCGGTTAAACCCAACTTGCCGGAACATCAGTCGAGCTCAGAACCACTGTCCCGGCTCCATCAGCCCCAGATCCATCAATTGCTGCGAATGCCAGTCGAACTTCGCCGAATTGTGCCAGGTGAAGGTCCGGATATCGAACATCGAGCCAGGGTTGGTCTTCAGCGCCTTCGCAGTGCGGAACGAAGCGATCGCCGCCGTCAGGTTGTGATGCCAGGGGCACGCATAGGTGTTCATTTCCTCGACATTGAACGTGTGGTCGTCTTGCAGCAGCACGTCCGGTCCGCCGCGAAACAGCGCGATGCGGCCGATGCGGCGGCGCTCGGCCGGGATATGTTCCTCGAACCGCCATCTGAGCCCACCGTAGAAATCAAGTTGCCGCTCTTTCGGGTGGCCCGTCGCCGGATCCTTGCGGGCCAGCGCGTAATAACCTGACCGGTCAAGCATCGCCTCTTCCCGGCTGACCGCATCGGGAAAGCGGTCAAGGTCGGGTGCATAGAGGTCAATCACATAGGCCAGCATCGCATCGCGCCGTTCCTCGGTGTGGAAGGCCAGCATCTCGCCCACGCTGCGATGTTCGCAGAAGGGGAAGAACAGGTATTCGGCGTTGTAGCAGTAGTAGAACCAGGTCCCTACCGGCGCCTTGGCAATGACGGCGTTCACCGCCTTCGGCACCGCTTGCCGGGCGAGCGTATGATACCGCACCCAATGGGCAAGGCTTTCCACCTCTTCCGGAACGGCGAAATCGGCGGGCAGGAAGACGATAACCTCGCGAAACCGCGCGCGGACGTGGTGCAGGACGGTCGACGCGATTTCCACCGGGTCCTCGGCGAAGATCAGCGCGACGGGCCCCTTGGCGATCAGGGCCCTGCCGTCAGAGAGGAGTTCGTCGAGCGAGGAAAACTGCATATCCCTTACCGCGTGGTCCATGAGCCTGCGCAGATTCGGGTAAGCATCGCCTGAATGCAAGCGCCTGTCGCCCGATTGCCTGCCGGGCCGCTTTGCGCTAGGAACCGCAGGTCCCGGCCCAAGGTATCGTCATGTCCGCCCCGAAGAAGCTTTTCATCAAGACTTACGGCTGTCAGATGAATGTCTACGACAGCGAGCGCATGGCAGAGGCCATGGGCGCCGAAGGCTATGTGACGACCGAGGTGGCGGAAGAGGCCGACATGGTGCTTCTGAACACCTGCCATATCCGTGAAAAGGCCGCCGAAAAAGTCTATTCCGACCTTGGCCGTCTACGCCCGCTGAAACTCGCAAAACCCGACCTCAGAATCGGTGTCGCGGGTTGCGTCGCGCAGGCCGAAGGCGAAGAGATCCTGAAGCGGATGCCTTTGGTCGACCTCGTGGTCGGCCCGCAGAGCTATCACCGCCTGCCCGCGATGGCGAAGGCGGCGGAGGCAGGCGAAAAATCCGTCGATACCGACTTTCCCGAGGAAGACAAGTTCGACCATCTACCCGAACGGCCGAAGGCCGTTGTGCGCCCCACGGCCTTCCTGACCGTGCAGGAGGGATGCGACAAGTTCTGCGCCTTCTGCGTGGTGCCCTATACGCGGGGCGCCGAGGTCAGTCGCCCGGCGGACCGGATCATGGGAGAGGCGCGCGGTCTGGTCGAAAAGGGCGTGCGCGAGATCACTCTGCTGGGCCAAAACGTCAACGCCTATCACGGGGCCGGGCCTGACGGCGACTGGTCGCTGGCCCGTCTGGTCCGGGAACTGGCGAAAGTGGATGGGCTGGAACGCATCCGCTACACGACCTCGCACCCCAACGACATGGGCGATGACCTGATCGCCGCCCACGGGGAAGAGCCGAAGCTGATGCCATATCTGCATCTGCCGGTGCAGTCCGGATCGGACCGCATTCTCAAGGCGATGAACCGCAAGCACACGGCGGAGGCATACCTACGCCTGATCGAGAAGATCCGCGCGGCGCGGCCCGACATGATGATGTCGGGCGATTTCATCGTCGGCTTCCCGGGAGAGACGGATGCCGATTTCGACGCCACGATGGAGCTGATCCGCGCGGTCAACTACGGCATGGCCTATTCGTTCAAGTATTCCGCCCGTCCCGGCACGCCGGCGGCCGAAAAGTCACCGGTCGCGGCTGAGGTCGCCGACGCACGGCTTCAGACGCTTCAGGCGCTGATCACCGAACAGCAGCGCGCGGCGCAGGAGGCGATGGTCGGGCGTGAGGTTTCGGTCCTCTTCGAGAAACCCGGCCGACTGCCCGGCCAGATGGTCGGCAAGTCCGACTATCTACATGCGGTCCATGTCCAGACCGATATGCGGCCCGGGGATATCGCGCGCGTGAGAATAACGAAGAGCGCGCCGAATTCGCTTGCCGGCGAAATCGCCTGAAAGCTTGCATGACCGCCGTCACAGGATTGTAACATCCGGCGGGTTTCTTCACATCAGAGCAAATATCTGCCATCCCGGCTTGCTTTGGACACAATACATAGGCACCATTCCCTTAGGCCCGCCTCAGAAAAGGAGACATGCTTGGGCATCAGCGCCTTGACCCCGCCACCGCGTCCGGAGGATCTGCACGAGACCCTTCTGGAGTTTCCCGACAACCGGCTTCTGATCGACCTGTGCGGTGAGTTTGACCGCAACCTTGCCCAGATCGAGCATCAATTGGGGGTCCATATCCTGCGGCGCGGAAATCAGATCGCCGTCGTTGGATCGGCCGAGGCGCGTGGTCAGGCGGCGGTGGTGCTGCAAACCCTCTACGGCAAACTGGAATCGGGGCGGCCCGTCGATGCAGGCGAGATAGACGCCGCAATCCGCATGGGCGACGGTATGAGGGCGGAGCCGACCAGCCTCGACGAACAGCTCGAGATGTTCGCGGGCGGAAAGTACGAGATCCGCACGCGCAAGAAACAGGTCGAGCCGCGCACCGAAGCGCAGAAGGCCTACGTGAAGAGCCTCTTTTCCAACGAACTGGCGTTCGGCATCGGCCCGGCGGGTACCGGCAAGACCTATCTGGCCGTCGCAGTCGGCGTCACCATGCTGATCGGCGGCCATGTCGACCGGATCATCCTCTCGCGCCCCGCCGTCGAGGCGGGCGAGCGTCTGGGTTTCCTGCCCGGCGACATGAAGGAAAAGGTCGACCCCTACATGCAGCCGCTTTACGACGCGCTGAACGATTTCCTGCCCGCCAAGCAGGTTCTGAAGCTGATGGAGGAGAAGCGGATCGAGATTGCGCCATTGGCCTTCATGCGGGGCCGCACACTCTCGAACGCTTTCGTGGTGCTGGATGAAGCCCAGAACGCCACCACCATGCAGATGAAGATGTTCCTGACCCGTCTTGGCGAAGGCAGCCGCATGGTGATCACCGGCGACCGCACGCAGATCGACCTGCCGCGCGGCACTTCCTCGGGCCTGACCGACGCCGAACGCATCCTGAAGGATGTGAAAGGCATCAGCTTCAACTATTTCACTGCGAAGGACGTGGTGCGGCACCCGCTTGTGGCCCGCATCATCGAGGCCTATGACGCCGAGGATGAGGCCGCTGGTTGACACGATGATCGAGGAGGCGCGCTGGCGGGCGGTGAGCCTGCCAGTGCTTGCCGACCGTGCGGCGCGGGGGGTTCTTGCCGATCTGGGATTGCCGGGGCAGGGCTTCGAGATAAGCCTACTGGGCTGCGACGATGCCCGCATCGCGGCGCTCAACGCAGATTTTCGCGGCAAGCCGCAGCCGACCAATGTTCTTTCATGGCCCTCTGACGAAAGAGCCGCCGACCAGGATGGCGATGCTCCCGATCCGGTGGAACCGGGTAGCGTCGAAATGCCGGAGGAACTGGGCGACATCGCCATTGCCTGGGAAACCTGTACACGCGAGGCGGCGGAACAGGGCAAGCCGGTCGAGGACCATGTCATGCATCTCCTCGTTCACGGAGTGTTGCATTTACTCGGCTACGACCATGTCCGAGAGCGGGATGCCGCCTTGATGGAGTCGACTGAGACACGAATTCTTGCAAGAATGGGCGTTGCCAACCCATATGAGTGAACCGGCGCCGTGAGGGTCGGGGTGATTTGGAAAGGACAAATGGGCGAATCCGCAGACGGGTCTATGGTGGCGCAAGACGCGCCCGACCCCTCAGACAGTAGTGAACAGCGCGGCTTTTTTGGCCGCATCATCGACGCCTTCTCTCCGGCCGAGGCCGAGACCGACGAGAAGACGGAGCCGCACGAGAAGGAAGGCGAGCGCGTGATTGGCGCGCCCCTGCCGGGCATCGGCAACCTGCGCCGCATGCGGGTGGAGGATGTGGCGATCCCCAAGGCCGAGATCGTGGCGGTGCCGGTGACGGCGACACTCGACGAACTGGTAACCAACTTCCGCGACAGCGGGTTTTCCCGGTTGCCGGTCTTCAAGGGCACGCTCGACAGCCCCTTGGGGCTGATCCACCTCAAGGACCTCGCGTTGCAGCAGGCGTTCAGCGACCCCAAGCCGCGGTTCAATCTGCGCAAGATGCTGCGGCCGCTGCTCTACGCGCCACCATCGATGCCGATCGGTGTCCTTTTGCAGAAGATGCAGTCCGAGCGCATCCACATGGCGCTTGTCATCGACGAATATGGCGGGGTTGACGGACTCCTCACGATCGAGGACCTGATCGAAACGGTGATCGGTGAAATCGAGGATGAGCACGACACCTCAGAGGACGGGCTCTGGCATGAGGAGAAACCGGGCCAGTTCATCGTACAGTCCCGTGCGCCGCTGGATGAGTTCGAGGCCCAGATCGGCATGAAACTCGCCGCCGAGGAAGAAGATGAAGAGATTGATACTCTGGGCGGGCTGGTTTTCATGCTGGTCGGCCGGGTGCCCGCGCGTGGCGAGGTGATCCTGCATGAAAGCGGCGCTGAGTTCGAAATCGTCGATGCCGACCCCCGCCGCATCAAGCGGCTGAGGGTGCGCCTGCCACAGGCCGCAGCCTGACCGTGAACATCCGACCGCTGGCTTTCTTTCGGGGTGCGAACCGGCCCGACCGGCTGCGGCTTGCCCTGGCTGCGATTCTGGGCGCTGTCATGGCTCTTGGTCAGGCGCCCTGGTCGCTATGGTGGCTCGCCCTGCCCGCGCTGACGCTGCTCACCCTACTTATCGCCGTCGAAGGCCGGGCCCAGCGCGCTGTCTGGCTCGGCTGGATCGGCGGCGCGGGCTATTTCGCGGCGGGTCTCTTCTGGATCGTCGAACCTTTCTTCGTCGATGCGAAGACCTATGGCTGGATGGCGCCTTTCGCTCTGTTTTTCATGTCTTTCGGCATGGCGTTGTTCTGGGCGCTGGCGGCCGGGATCGGCGCATTTGGGCGTGGCCCGACCAGCCGTGCCCTTGCTTTCGCGCTGGGCCTGACCGCGACAGACCTCTTGCGCGGCTACGTCTTCACCGGCTTTCCGTGGGCATTGGTCGGCCATATCTGGATCGGCACGCCGGTGGCGCAGGCCGCGGCCTTTGTCGGGCCGGTCGGGCTTTCGGCGCTGACCGCATTCGCTGCGGCACTTCCGGTTCTGGCGCGGAGCAATGGCAGGCGCGCCGGCTTGGCCGTTCTCTCTGCTGCAGTCTTGGCCGGGGTCTGGACCTTCGGCGCCGCGCGGTTGGCCGTGTCTGAGACCCCGCGCGATCCATCGGTGCATGTCCGCCTGCTTCAGCCCAACGCCGCCCAGCATCTGAAATGGCGCGGCGATATGTGGCGCATCTTCGTCGACCGGCAGATGGACCAGACCGCCTTGCCCGCCGCCGCTCCGCTTGACCTCATCGTCTGGCCGGAGACGGCCGTGCCGTTCCTACTGTCGGATTCGGGCGGCTTCTTTCCCGCATTGGCGGAGCGGTCGGGCGGCGTTCCGGTCGCGTTCGGCATCCAGCGCGAGGATGGCTTGCGCTTTTTCAACAGTCTTGCGGCCATAGATCGAGATGCGCGCGTGACGGCCGTTTACGACAAATGGCACCTAGTCCCCTTCGGCGAATACATCCCCTTCGGCGACCTGATGGCGACGTTCGGCATCGCCGCCTTCGCCGCGCAGCAGGGCAATGGCTACAGCCCCGGCCCAGGGCCCGTCGTGCTCGATCTTGGCAGGGCGGGGCGGGTTCTACCGCTGATCTGCTACGAGGCGGTTTTTCCACAGGACCTGCGCGTCGCTGGCGACCGCCCCGACTGGATTCTGCAGATCACCAATGACAGCTGGTTCGGGAACATCGCCGGCCCCTACCAGCACCTGTCTCAGGCGCGACTTCGGGCCATCGAACAGGGCCTGCCCCTGCTGAGGTCGGCCAATACGGGCGTGACGGCCGTCATCGATGCTAAGGGGCGCATTCTCGACAGCCTTCCGCTCAACACCGAAGGTGTGATCGACGCGGCAGTGCCACCGTCGCTCGCCCCGACAATCTATGCCCGGACAGGTGACCTTCCGGCGACAATCCTTGCTGGTTTGGGGCTTTTGGGTCTCATCCTGTATCGACGACGACAATCGGATTGACCGCGCCGTAAGGCGGGGATAGTCAGGCTCGACGAACCGTCACAACGGCTTCCTGGCGTGGCGGGGATAACCCTAATGGAGCAATTCATGTCCCGACAAAATTACGTCTTTACCTCCGAAAGCGTTTCGGAAGGCCATCCGGACAAGGTCTGTGACCGGATTTCGGATGCCGTCCTCGATGCGTTTCTTGCTGAAGATTCCCAATCCCGCGTAGCTTGCGAAACCTTTGCCACGACCGATCGGGTCGTCATCGGTGGTGAAGTGCGCGGCCCCGGTTCCGTCATCGAGCGGGTGGAGGAGATCGCCCGCGACTGCGTCAAGGATATCGGCTATGAGCAGGATGGCTTTCACTGGGCCAACCTGAAGGTAGACAGTTACCTGCACGCCCAGTCCGCCGATATCGCCCAAGGTGTCGATGCCAGCGGCAACAAGGATGAAGGCGCGGGCGATCAGGGCATCATGTTCGGCTATGCCGTCGACGAGACGCCCGAACTCATGCCCGCCCCGATCCTCTATTCGCACGCGATGCTGCGCCGTCTGGCCGAGGTTCGAAAGAACGGGACGGAGCCAAAACTGGGCCCTGACGCAAAATCGCAGCTTTCCATCCGGTATGAGGGCGGCAAGCCTGTTGAGGTCACGTCGCTGGTGCTGTCGACCCAGCACCTCGACCCGGACCTGTCGTCTGCCGACGTGCGGGCATTGGTAGAGCCCTATATCCGCGAGGTTCTGCCGGATGGCTGGCTGACGGCGGCGACCGAATGGCACGTCAATCCAACGGGCAAATTCGTGATCGGCGGACCGGACGGCGATGCGGGTCTCACAGGGCGCAAGATCATCGTTGACACCTATGGCGGTGCCGCACCTCATGGCGGCGGCGCGTTTTCGGGCAAGGACCCGACAAAGGTGGACCGTTCGGCCGCCTATGCTGCGCGATATCTTGCGAAGAATATCGTCGCCGCGGGTCTTGCGCGGCGCTGCACGCTGCAACTGTCCTATGCCATCGGCGTCGCCAAGCCGCTGTCGATCTATGTCGATACTCATGGCACCGGCCAGGTTGACGAGGCAGAAATCGAACGTGCGGTGGCGGCGGTCATGGACCTGACCCCGCGCGGCATCCGTACTCATCTTGGCCTCAACCGACCGATCTATCAGCGCACTGCGGCCTATGGCCATTTCGGCCGCGCGCCGGATGCCGACGGCGGCTTTTCCTGGGAAAAGACCGATCTGGCCGAGGCGCTGAAGAAGGCCGTCTGAGGACGATCCGCCGGACCTCGCAAACAAGGCCCCGCCGGGCGACCGGCGGGGTTTTTCGTGCGGGCACCTGCCGGGCCCTTGCATGGGGACATCACGCCAAGGGGTCGGCCGGTTCGATCAGCCGGTGCTCGACAAAGCGGGTCAGCATCCGTCTGCTGTCCTCTTCTATCTGCGCGCGGGGAACGTCGGGAAAGGCATGGGCAAGGACGTCGCACATATCGTCCAGGTCCATTGGCTCTTCCATCAACCGCCAGATCGCCAGCGATCCGTCGTTCAGCCGGTGCACCCCAAGCCCGAACGCATCCGTCAGGTAGTGGCCGCCATTCATGGTCACTTCGCTGAAGCCGTCCTTGCGGACATAGACCGTGTCACGTT
Source organism: Alphaproteobacteria bacterium (assembly GCA_030428915.1). Classification (GTDB taxonomy): domain Bacteria; phylum Pseudomonadota; class Alphaproteobacteria; order Rhodobacterales; family Rhodobacteraceae; genus Albidovulum. The sequence goes on from JAUIDM010000042.1 coordinate 13,303, forward strand.
GAAACGCGGGGCGTGGCGCGGCGATCAGCTCCTCGTCCACTTCGCGGAACGCGATGAGATGCTGGTTTCGGGCGACAGGTGGTTCGGCGGGCCAGGATGAGAAATGGCTCTCAAGAAACGCAGCGGCGTCTTCGGCGGAGGAATAGGTCAGGCGGTGTGGCCGGACGGCGGACAGCAATGCATCGGTCATGTGAAGGATGGTGCCCGAATGGACGGAACGGGCGAAATTCTGGTGCAGCAGTGCTGCCACGGCCTTGTGCACGTCCATCGGTTCAAGCCTGGTCGGCCCGGTCTTCTTGCGGTCCAGGAAGATGATCGCACCGAGGGGGCATTCTGTGCCGTATCCGGGTTGATCTGACAGGGTGAGGTATTTGTACTGGCGGTTGGCAGGGCCATCATTCGTTGCAACCCAGTCATGGAACCCGCTGCTGAACCCTTCTGGCACCGGCAGGCGCAGGCGCGGGCTGATGCCCATGGCGACGCCCCGGAAGCGGCCATCGGCGTCTAGGCCGACCGAAAAGAAATCATCGCTGAAGATGGGAAAGCCCCGATGCGCCAGGCAGGCGGTCAGCGTGCTTTTGCCCGCGCGTCGGACATTTGGGATGATGACAAGACGTCCGGCCATCTCGATGGCAGCGCCGTGCAGGCACATCAGCCGCTCGCCAGACCGGAGAAGTTCGCATGACATTTCCACGATCATGTCGCAGAGCACGTTGACGCTGTCGAATTCGCGGACCTCGCCGCACGTTGAGAGCGAAGCGATCGTGTAGAGCCTTTCCCCGATCCGGGTGATGGTCGATGCCGGCTCTGTATCGCCTGGCGTGTCGGTGACGGAATACGGCCAATGGGGAATGATCCTGGCAAGTGGTTCCAGGAGTTCCGTGCAGCCATCCAGAAAAACCGGGGCGTTCAGCCCCTCGAACCGGATATAGGCGGAGTGTCGAGCGACGTCTTGCTGTGTCATGTGTCCCGAAAAACTATCCCCGGCACGATTTACCATGCCGGGGAGAGGGTATTCCACTTTTATTCGATCAATCAGCCGCCGCAGCCGGCGTCATCATCGCCCGCTCCCGAACAGGTGCTCGGGCCCGTTGTGCCGTGCGAACCGCTCGATGAGCTGCCGGAGTCGTCGCCAGAACGACTGGCGCCCGAGCTACCCGAAGATTCCGACCGACCGGACGGACCGGACTTGCCGCTGCTGCCCGACGAACCACCGCCGCTGCGGCCCGACGACCCGCCACCACTGCGGCCCGAACCGCCGCCACCGCCGCCGCCACCGGACGAGCCAGAGCCCTTGGCTTCTGCCATGCTCAGGGTCGTGAAGGCGGGTATCGAATAGGCACCAAGTGCCAATGCGCCCAGCCGGGTCAGTGCGCGGCGCCGGGAAAGGACGGCATCCTTTTCGCTGCTCATGTCGGTCTCCTCTAAAACGTCATTGCCTGTTGCAATGGTACGGAGAAATGTGGCCGAAAATCCTGCTGCAGGGTACGGACCATGGTCGGGTCAAATTTCAGACCCGAGGCCCAAAAGCCCCCGTCAATAGGCCCGGCCGGTCATGAATTGAAGGCATGTGGACAAGGACCCGGCGGAGATCACCACGCAGGACCCGGACCTGATGGCGCGTTTCAACCCGGTTGAAGGCGGCGTGCGCCTTAAGAACCACCGTCATGCCCAGGCAGCCGGTCTTGTCGGAGGGGCCTTTGCTGGCTTGGGGCAGTGGATGCGCCGGACAACGGCGCGTTTCCCGGTCACCCGGTCCAGCCGAGGCCCGCTGCGATGGAGTTCATGGACTGCATCAGCGGCACGTTCACCCGGGTGGTCCTCGCCGCGCGGGCAGCGCGCAGAAGGCCGGTTTGCAGCCGGTTGATCCGGTCGAGCTGATCGCGGACGCGTTCGAACCTTCCGCGCATGTTGGGGAAGCGTGCGCCGACCTCTGCTCCGCCATTGACGAAGCGGATCGCGGCTACGCTTTGTGCGTGCTCCTTGACGATGGCACCAAAGATCCGCGCCCGCAGTTCATCGCTGTCCACCAGCGCGGCATAATCGGCGGCGATGTCGAGATCGGTGAGAAGCAGCGACTTTTCCACCTCATCCACGATCAGGCGAAAGAGAGGATGTCCCTCGAACATCTCGGTCAGAAGACGATCACCCTCGGCCCCGCGCACCTGCCGGAACGATGCGACGGCGGCGCCGAAACCATACCAGCCGGTGATCAGATGCCGGTTCTGCGACCAGGCGAAGACCCAGGGGATCGCGCGCAGGTCAGCAAGCGACGAGGCCCCGAAGCGCCGCGCGGGGCGCGAGCCGATGCGCAGCATGGCCAGTTCCTCCACCGGGCTTGCCTGCTGGAAATAGTCGATGAAGCCGGGCTGGTGCAGAAGCGTCGAATAAGCGGTCTGGGACATGCCTGCCAAGGCCTCCAACGTATCGTCATGTTCGGGGTTTGGCACCGGTTTGACTGTGGAGAGCGAGTGGGCGAGGACCGAGGAAGCGAGAAGTTCCAGTTCGTTTAGCGCGGTGCCGCGATTGGCGTATTTCGAGGAGACGACCTCCCCCTGTTCGGTCAGGCGGAGGCGGCCGTTCACGGTGCCCGCGGGCTGGGCGGCGATGGCGCGTTCGGTGGGCGCGCCGCCCCGGCTGACCGATCCGCCGCGGCCGTGGAAGAAGACGGGCTTCAGGTCGTGGCGGGAAAGCGTGCGCGTGATGCGGCGCTGGGCCTTTTCCAGTTCCCAGGTGGAGCAGACAAAACCGCCGTCCTTGTTGCTGTCGGAATAGCCCAGCATGACCTCGACCGTGCCCGCAGACGACCTGATGCTGCGATACGCGAACGGGACGTTGAGGGCCTCGTCCAGTATTTCGGGGGCGCGGCGGAGGTCTCCGATGGTCTCGAAGAGCGGCACCACGCTAAGCTCGATCTTTTCGGCGCCGAAGCCCGCATAGCGCGCGAGAAGATAGACGCCGAGGATGTCGTCGGCTGACCGTGTCATCGACAGGATGAAGGGCCCGATCGCATCGGGGTCGTCGCCGGTGCGCATGTCGCGCATGAGGGTGAGGAGGTCCATCAGTTCGGCTGCCTGCGGGCTGAGCCGCGCGCGGTCGGGCCAGGTCAGGTCGGGCTGCCCGATCTCGCGACGCAGGCGGTCGGACCAGGCGGCGCTGCCATGGTCGGGCGCGGGGCCGGCAAGCCCCCAGATTTCGGCCAGGACTGCCGTCGTGACGGTCGAATTCTGCCGGATGTCGAGGGTGAAGGTGCGGAAGCCAAAGACCTCGGCCTGCCAGCGGATCGGGCGTATCCAGCGGTCGGAGATCCGCGTTGCGCCGATTCGGGCGAGGGCCTCTTGCAGGTCGCGAAGATCGTCGATGAAGTCCGCGGCCGTCCTGTAGCCCGGCGCATCGCGGCTGGCCGTCGCGCGGATGCGGTCCGCCATCGCGGTCAGGGCCTGGCGGAACAGTTCGCCCGGATTGCGTTTCTCCAGCATCTCTGCCTGCGGGCTGCGCCGGATGACGGCCCGGATGCGGGCTTCGGCCTCGGCGGGAAATCTTGCGATCAGGGAGCTGATGCTGACCTTGGCGGAGGCCGCGGTCAGCGCCGTGAGATATCGGTCGAGAACCGTCCGGCGTGCCCGTTCGATCGCGGCCCGCGTGACCTCGACCGTGACATTCGGGTTACCGTCGCGGTCGCCGCCGATCCAGGAATGGAACCTGACGCAGGGCGCAACGTTGCCATCGCCGCCAGTAAGCCGACCGGTTGCGGCGACGAAGCGTTCAAAAAGCTGCGGCACCGCGTCGTAGATGCTGTCGCGGAAAAACTGCAGACCCCATTCGACCTCGTCGCTCAGGCTGGGCCGATCGCGCCTGAGTTCTCCGGTCATCCACAAGAGGTCGATCTCGGACTGGATATCCAGCAGGATCTCCTCGCGTTCGCGCGGCGTCCATCGTTGGGTTTCGAGCGCGACAAGAAGCCGGTAGATGCGGCGGTGAATTTCCAGGACGGTGACACGCTTGGCCTCGGTCGGATGGGCGGTGAGTGTGGGCCCGAT
>JAUIDM010000432.1 GCA_030428915.1 Alphaproteobacteria bacterium
GAAAACATCGGGGCCGTGGCCTTTTACGATGCCGGGTTCGTCAGCGATGAGGGGCTTTGGGGCGGCAACGGCGAATGGCATTCGGGCGCGGGGCTGGGCCTGCGCTACGACACAGGGATCGGGCCGATCCGGCTGGATGTCGCTGTACCGGTCTCGGGCAACACGGGCGATGGCGTGCAGATTTATATCGGTATCGGGCAGGCGTTCTGATGCGGCTGTTTTGCGTCCTTCTCTGGCTCTGTCTCCTGCCGTTCGCGGCGCTTGCGCAGGAAACCTCAAACGAGGACCGCGACTTCCTGACTGGCCTGCTGGAGGACAACCTGTCCGGCGCCGGGCGCGAGGTGCGCGTCACCGGCTTTGCCGGGGCGCTGTCATCCCGCGCGACATTTACCGAGATGACCATCGCCGATGGCGAGGGCATCTGGCTGACAATCCGCGACGGCGCGATCAGTTGGAATCGCCGCGCTCTGCTGTCGGGCCGTATCGACATCGAGGAGATGACGGCCGAGGAAATATTGCTGCCCCGGTCGCCTGCATCCGAAGGACCAACGGCCGAGGCAAAGGGGTTCAGCCTGCCGGACCTGCCGGTTTCGGTGTCCATCGGCACGTTGCGCGTAAGCCGCGTGGTGCTGGGCGAGGCCTTGTTCGGGGCGGCGGCGGAGGTTTCGCTGACCGGTACGGCCCAACTGGCTGGCGGCGAAGGATCGGCTGACTTTGCCATCGAACGCATCGATGGGCGTGTTGGCACGCTTTCGATGACGGGGAGTTATGCGAATGCCACACGCGAAGCCACGCTTGACCTGCTCGTGGACGAGGGGGCGGACGGGATCGCGGCGAACCTGATCGGCCTGCCCGGCACGCCCTCCATCGAACTTGCGATCCACGGATCGGGCGTCATCGACGATTTCAATACCGACATTTCCCTTTCGACTGACGGGGAACCCCGGCTTTCAGGCAAGGTGACCCTGCTTGCGAAAGAGGATGAAGATGGCAAGGTCGAACGCAGCTTCGCGGCCGATATCGGCGGCGATATCGCGCCGCTTCTGCTGCCGGAATATCAGGAATTCTTTGGCCCTGATATCACGCTGGAAGCAGAGGGGCGCAAGCTGCCATCGGGCCAACTTGACTTGACCAGGCTGGTCCTGGGTTCACGCGGGCTGGACCTGACCGGCAGTCTGAGCTTGGCGCCAGATGGCCTGCCGATCCGCACGGCGCTGACGATCCGGATGGGCCTGAGCGATGGATCGGAAGTACTGCTGCCCCTGCCCGGCGAACAGACATTCCTCACCCGGGCGGACCTGACGTTCCGCTATTCCGACCAGCGCGGCGATGGCTGGAAGCTGGAGGGCACGATCGAGAACCTGCGTCGGCCCGACATGACCATGGACACGCTGTCGCTTGACGGGTCGGGACGGATCGGGCGACCCCGGCAAGGCGGCATCGGATCGGCCCGGGTGGGTGGCAATGTGAGCTTTGCCGCCGAAGGGCTGGAACCAGATGACCCCGCGTTGGCCGAGGCGCTGGGCCGGACGATTTCGGGACGCGCCACGTTCCACTGGCTCAAGGGCACCCCGCTGCGGATCCCGGTTCTCGATATCAATGGGGACGGCTATGGCGCTTCGGCCAACCTGAACATCGCGGCCAGCGAAGCGGGCCCTGAACTGTCCGGTCGCATCGCCGCCGAGATCGATGACATGGCGCGATTTTCCGCGCTGGCAAAGCGGCCGATTGGCGGCAGCGCGCGCATGGACCTGTCGGGTTCGGCAGGCCTTCTGTCCGGCGTCTTCGATGTGGAAGGCAGTATCGAGGGGCAGGGCCTGAGCATCGGGCAGGCTGAACTGGACCGGCTGCTGTCAGGTACGTCACGCATCCTCACCTCCGTCCGCCGGGATACGGACGGGTTGGAAATCCGCAAACTCGATCTGGTGGCCTCTGCGCTTTCGGCTCAGGCGAACGGCGTTCTGCGCACTGGTGCAAGCAATCTGACCGCCAAGCTCGATTTCACCGACCTTTCGGTTCTTGGCCCAAAGTACCGGGGATCCCTTGCCGCCGAAGCAAGCCTGACCGAAGCCGGGCAAACCCGCCGCTTCACTCTGGACGGGCGAGGCGGCAATCTCGGTATCGGCCAGGCGACGGTCGACCAGCTTCTCGCCGGAACGTCCAAGATAAGCCTCGTCGCCGACCAGACCGGCGAACGTGTGCGTCTGGAGGCGCTGCGCATCGCAAATCCGCAACTATCTCTGGATGCGGAAGGGGTCAGCGAGGGGGACACGCGCCATATCGACCTTGCCGCCCGGCTGAACAACATGGCCCTTCTCGCCCCCGGTTTTCCCGGGCCGTTGACGGCAGGAGGTCGGATCACCGAGGCAGAGACGCGTTACCTCATCGATCTGGACGTCACAGGTCCGGGCGCGACAACCGCACGCATCGACGGAAGCGTGGGACGTGATTTCCAGACCACCGAACTGACCATCAACGGCGGTGCGCAGTCGGCGATCCTGAACCCCTTCATAACCCCCCGCAATATCGCGGGGCCGGTCGCCTTTGATCTCCGGCTTTCGGGGCCGCCGCGCCTGTCGTCGCTCTCCGGTCGCATCGGCATCAATGGCGGGCAGCTGGTTGCGCCGACCTTCGGCATCGAGTTGCAGGACCTGGCGCTGAGTGCGGATCTCGCAAATTCCCGCGCCACGGTTTCGGGCGGCGCGAACGTCCGGGGTGGGGGACGGATAGAGCTGTCGGGCCCGATCGCGCTGACGGCGCCTTTCGACGGCAATCTTTCCCTGCGTCTGGCTTCGGTAAACCTGCGCGATCCGGACCTTTATGACACCACCATCGACGGATCGGTCGCCATTCGCGGCGCCTTCCGGGGCGGTGCACGGATAGAGGGGACCGTGGCGCTTGACCGCACGGAAATCCGGGTGCCGTCAACCGGGCTTGGCACGGCGTCTGTGCTTGAAGGCATCACGCATGTGCATGAACCGGCCCCGGTGCACCGGACACGTGCACGCGCCGGTGTGATCAAGGATGAAGAGGCAGGCGAAACGAACGCGCCGGTCTACCCGCTCGATCTCACCATTT
>JAUIDM010000433.1 GCA_030428915.1 Alphaproteobacteria bacterium
CGGTCAGGCCCGGATAGGCCTTGTACCAGACGTCGGTCGGCACCTGCCGGTTGCGCAGGTAGCGCTTGAACTTGGTCTCCTGCTCGGCGCCCCGCTTGATCAGGAAATCCGTCGACGGATAGCCGACCCCGTTCGAGAAGACGAGGTTGAGCCCCCAGGCGACCTTGTTGATGAAGTCGTCCATATAGGCTTCCAGCGCGCCATCGTAGTTGCTGCAGAACATCACGCGCCGCTTGCCGTCGAGGAAAACCCAGCGGGCGAAATGGATGGTCTGAACGCGGGTCAGGTAGCCGCGCCCGAAGATGTGCCGCGAGGCGTAATTCAGAAGGTAAAGGAAGAAGGCGGCGGCATAGCGCCGGAAGAGGCCCGGCTTCAGGTCGCCCGCCGCGGAAAACGGGTTGGTGACGTCATGGTCCTCATGCGTGGCCGCATAGGTGATCCTCGCGTCGTCCGGGCGGGGCAGCACCTCGGGGTCGGACCGTTCAAGCCGGCGCAGCCATAACAAGAGGAAAGGCAACGCCGCCAGGACGACCGGCGACGCGACCAGCAGCCCCAAGGGCACGCCGATCTTCTCGACCAGATCGCGTGCGGCGCGCAGCGGCGGCGTCGGGGCCTCAGGCGTCAGCGTCAGCCGCCCCTCCCGCTGCTCGGCGCGAACGAAGGCCGCAAGTTCATCGTGAAGCTTCGCGGCATCCTCGGCCCCGTGGGTGGCGACAAGTTCGGTCAGCCGGGCGCCCAGCGCACGCTTCAGCGCTGCCTCCTCGTGCACCTGCCGGACGGTCCGACCGCGCATGTTGACGTAGTTCGCCGCCTCGTGGACGTTCTGTGCCCGCATCCAGCCCAAAAGGTCCTGTTCCCGCCCGAACCCTTCGCAATGCGAGAAGACCGTGCGAAGCCCCTCCCCTGCCCGCTCGACAAGGTCGGCAAGGAAGCTCTCGCGGTCGCCGTCTATATCGCCGAGGAAGGCAAGCTGCGGCGGATAGGGGCGCGGCTCGACGCCATGGGCGGCGATGTCGCGCCAGGTATCGACCTCGAGGATGAAGAACCGCGCCACATGAAGCCGGTCGAAGCGGCCGAAGGGTACAAGCGCATTCTCGGGATCGGCCAGTCCGGGTTTCAGCGTCATCGAGCGCAGAAGCGCGCGCAGCTCTTCCCGCCGCCCTTCGGCGACCGGTGCCAGGATCAGGAATGTGGTCTGCGGCGTCATGGCTTTAGAGGCGCGGGCAACTCAGCCCGGCACGTCGAATTCAAGCGCGAAGTCGATCAGGCGCGTATCGTCCCAATAGACCTTGCCAAGATAAAGGCCGGGCTGGATCTGGCGGATCTCGTCGCGGATCCACTGCGCCACAATGGATGTGTCGGAATAGTCGAGAACGATGCATTCCTTGCCGTCGAGCCAGCTCTTGTCCTTGTAGACCTTGGCGAGGATGGCATTGAGCCCGAAGGGCAGAATGCGGTTTTTCAACACGCCCTTTTCGGCATCGAACACCTTTCCCTGCCAGGCAAAGCTGTTGATGAAGCGCGAGATCAGCGGCGTGAAACGGGTGCCCGGCGCCACTATGGCGGTTCCATCCGCCTCGCCATCGGGGATGGGGCCTGCGGGCATGCTGGAAAACAGCGCGTCCAGTTCCTCCTGGCTCATATCCATGAGCTTATCGATGTCAAAGGCCATGGGAAACTCCCTCGGTTGTCGGTTGAATTGCGGCGTCCTCAAGGATCGCCTCGGCGGCCTTCTCGCCGACCATGTAGACGGCGGAGGCGATGAAAAATCCCGGGATGCGCGGAAAGACGGAGGCATCTGCAACCCGCAATCCCCGTGTCCCATGCACGCGAAGCCGGCTGTCGAGCACGCCGCCCTGATCACTGGGACCGATCGGGCAAGTGCATGACGCATGGTGGCCCCAGGCGTTGTCGCGCACGAATTCGGCAATCTCTTCGTCAGAGCGGACATGGTCACCCGGCACTTCCTCCTCCGCGATCCGGCCCTCGCGCCGCAGCCGTTCGCACAGGCGGCGGACGAATTTGACACCTTCGACGACGGCCCGCAGGTCTTCCGCGCCGCCTTCTTCGAAATAGTTGAAGTCGATCCGGGGCGGGTCGCGCGGATCGGCGGAGGCGAGCCGCACGCGGCCCGCCCGGTTCGCGGTATGCGCCTTCAGCACCGCCCAGCTCAGGTGATTGCGGCTTTTGGCAAGATCGGCCGCATAGCCCGGATAATAGCCCTCGAACCGGGCCATCAGCGCCATGCAGAAAAGATCGGGAAGGGCCTTGTCCGGGGTGGAGCGGCGGATCACGCCAAGCGCCGCGCCATTGGTCGCGTAAAGCCCACCCCCCTCCCGCCACCACTCATCCCAGATCGGGTCGCCCGGGGCATAGCGTGCCTTCGACATGCTCTCCCAACTGTCGAAGTTCATGCGGTTGACGACCGCGACTTCATAGCGGTCCTGGAGGTTGCGGCCGACGCCGTCGAGCGCGACCCGCGTCTCGATGCCGACGTGCTGCAACTCGGATGCCGGGCCGATGCCCGACAGCATCAGAAGCTGCGGCGTGTTGAAGGCGCCACCCGCAAGGATCACCTCGCGGCATGCCATCGCAAGGCGGCGAACGCCCGCGCCCTGGCCAGGTGCCGCATGGGCCCGGTAGAGCCGTTCGCCCTTCAGATATTCGACCCCGGTGGCGCGGTTATCCGCGTCGAGGACAACCCGTGTCGCAAGGGCGTCGAGTTCGACGACAAGCCGGTCGGGGTGGCGCCGGGCGACGTCCAGCACACGTTCGCGGGTCCCGACCCGTGCGCCGTTCAGCGTTGTGAGCGGCGTGAAACATATGCCTTCAGCGTCGGCGTCGATCCGGTCGATATCGTTCGGATCGGCGGCGCTTTCGGTAAACCAGCGCAGCCGCTCCAGAAGATTTTCGCTTTCCGCGGCGATGTCGCGGATCGATCCCCGCACCACCTCCATCAATTCGTCGTCGCGCAAGGCGGAAACCGGTATCGCTTTTTCGGTCGGCAGCCAGCCGTCGAACCCATGGCCCGTGCGGTCGATGCCAATCGCATCAAGCACC
>JAUIDM010000043.1 GCA_030428915.1 Alphaproteobacteria bacterium
CGCGGGCGACCCGGATCGCAAAGCGGTTGGCATCGGTCGCGGTCGTGGCGATCTGCCATTTGAAATCGCCGAAGCGCTTGGTCAGCAGGCGCCCGGCCTCCAACGCGGCCTTGGTCGGCAGCATATAGGTCAGCCCGTTTCGCGCCTGTTTGCGGATCGCCTTTGCGACGGGCGCGGGTGAATGACCGAACATCGACCCGGTGTCACCCAGGCAGAAATCATCAACCTCATGCCCGTCGATATCGGTTAGCCTTGCTCCTTCCGCTTTGGCCACAAGCATCGGGAAGGGCATCGGCCAGTCCTTCATCCAGTGCATCGGCACCGAATCCAGGTAAGCCGAAGCGCCTGCATCCAGTGCCGATTTCGTCTTTGGGCGGGCGGCAGCAAAGGCTTCGGCCTCGCGTTTTGCGACGGCTTGCAGGCGGGTTTTGTCGATACCGGCGATGAGGGCGGGTTTGCGGGCCATGGCGGCACTCCTTGCGACGCGCTCTTATCCCGTAAATTTGATCAAATTGGAAGTGGGGAAATGAGCTCGAACACTGTTTGTCAGTCGCCCGCCAGCGTCGGTTTGATCAAACCATCGCCGCCAGAACCGCCCAGCCCGCGATCTCGGCCACCTGCTGCATTGCGCCCATGACGTCGCCGGTCTGCCCGCCGATCTGGCGCATGGCGATTCCGGCGAGGATCAGCGCGGCCAGCGACATGGTCATTGCGGTCAGGATCGCCGCGCCGAAGCCGAGGGGTAGAAGGCAGAGGAAGCCGATACCGCCGGCCACAATAGCAGACATCGGGTCATCACCCGCCGCCGACCGTCCCAGCCCGTCGGCGCGCGCGGGGGGCATAAGGATCAGAGCCGCGGGCAGCACCGCGCGACTGGCAGCGGCGAGGCCGATCAAGGCGACGGTCGCCGAACCCGCCTCGGCCAGCGTCGCGATGCCGACGGCACGGAGGGCGAGGGCAATGATCAGCGCCACGACACCATAGGACCCAATCCGGCTGTCGCGCATGATTTCCAGCTTGCGCGCCCGGTCGGTGCCGCCGCCGAAGCCGTCGGCAAGATCCGCGAGACCGTCCTCATGCATCGCGCCGGTGGTCCATGCCCCGGCAGCGAGCGCGAGAAGCGCGGCCATTATCGGTGGCAGGCCGAGCCAGAGACCGATGCCGCAGGCCAGGGTCATGATGGCGCCGAGAGCGAGGCCGACGAGGGGCCATGCCCACGAGGAGGCCGCCACCGATGGCGTCTTGCCCTCGATCTGTCCGGCGGGCAGGCGCGAAAGCAGCATGAAGGCCAGCCTAACCTCCCCTGCGCGCGACGGGCTCATGCCTCCGACACCCCCGCTTCGCCGAAGGTTGCCATGCCGTTGTGGCAGGCCAGCGCCGAGCGCACGATACCAAGCGCCAGTGCCGCGCCAGAACCTTCGCCGAGCCGCATGTCGAATTCCAGGACCGGACGCTTGTGGATCGCAGCGAGCAGTTTCCGGTGGCCCGGTTCGGCCGAGGCATGGCCGACGAGACAATGGTCGAGGAGCTGCTTGTCGGTCGCATAAAGTACGGCGGCGGCGGCGGTGCAGATAAAGCCGTCGAGAATCACGGGAATGCGTGCCGCCCGCGCCGCCAGAACGGCTCCGCAGATTGCCGCCTGTTCACGCCCGCCGAATGCGGCGAGGATCGCAGGCGGATTGCGTTTAACACCCTCATGCCGCTTCAGTCCCCTCCCGATCGCGTCGATCTTGCGCGCGATACCGGCCGTGTCCGAGCCGGTTCCGGGCCCGACCCATTCGGCCACGTCACCGCCGAAACACGCCGCCGCCAAGGCTGCCGCTACGGTCGAATTGCCGATCCCCATCTCGCCGAGGATCAGGATATCTGCGCCCTCATCGACAGCCGAAGCCCCCTTTTCGAGCGCGTCGAGACAATCGGTCTCGCTCATTGCCGGACCTTCGGTGAAATCCCCGGTCGGACTGTCCAGGTCCAGCGCGATGACCGAAAGATCGGCGCCGTTCACGGCGCAAAGCTGGTTGATCGCCGCCCCACCTGACCGGAAATTCGCAACCATCTGCGCGGTCACTTCCTGCGGATAAGGATTCACGCCTTGCGCGCAGATGCCATGATTGCCGGCAAACACCAGTGCCTGTGCCCGCCAGATCTCGGGCCGGTCCGTGCCGCGCCATGTGGCCATGAACTCGGCCAGTTCCTCCAGCCGGCCCAGCGATCCGGGGGGCTTGGTCAGCGAATTCTGCCGCGCTCGCGCCGCCGCGGCGGCAGTCGCATCGGCCCCTGGCAACTGGTCAGCCAGCTGGGCGATATCGGAAAGGGCGGTGATGCGCGATAGGCTCATGTCATTTCACTTTCAGCGGAAGTCCGGCAACGGCAAGCCAGACTTCGTCTGCCTCTGCCGCCACCCATTGATTGAGAAGCCCGGCCGCGTCGCGGAACTCCCGGGCGAGCTTGTTTTCAGGCACGATGCCGCCGCCGACCTCATTCGTCACGATCACCACCGGATCGCTCTGTGCGGGCAGGGCGGCGACGAGATCGCGGCCCGCCGCCTGCCAGTCGCGCCCGGAAAACATCAGGTTCGAGAGCCACAGGGTCAGGCAATCGAGCAGCCGTGGCCCCTGTTTGTCGGTGGCACGAAGCGCGCCCACCACATCCAGCGGCTCGGCATGGGTTACCCATTCCGCCCCGCGCCGCGCCTGATGAGCGGCGATACGGGCCGACATTTCGCTGTCATGCGCCTCGGCGGTGGCGATATAAACAGCGCGCGGCCCAAGCATGAGCGTCTTCGCCTCGGCGATGCCGCTTTTGCCCGATCGCGCACCGCCGGTGATGAGTATCGTCTTGCCCATGGCGCGATGACAAAGCAGAAACGAGCCGCGCGGGAAAGGGAGAATCCGACAGTGAATGGCGAGGCGGCGACAGAGCTGATGCTGATCCGGCATGCGCCTGCGCTTCATGGCGGTAGGCTGTGTGGCCGTACGGATGTCCCGGCCGATTGTTCCGACGCGAACCGCATCGCCGCCTTGCGCGACCGGATCGGGCTGCCCGACCGGATTCTGATCAGCCCGGCGCTGCGCTGTCGTCAGACAGCGGGCGCGCTCTGGCCCGATCTCGGTAACCCCGAAACCGACCACACCCTGTGGGAGCAGGACTTCGGCGAATGGGAAGGTGTGCCCTTCGGCGACCTGCCAGACCTCGGGCCCCTGTCGCGTGAATCACTGGCAGCGCATCGCCCACCAGGGGGTGAGAGCTTTTCGGACCTCTGCGCCCGGATCGCGCCGGTTCTGAGCTCTGCGCAGGGTGGGCGCACCGCCATTGTCGCCCATGCCGGCGTGGTGCGGGCAGGGCTGGCATTGGCCCTTGGTTCCGTTCCCGCCGCGCTGGGCTTCGAGGTGGCACCCCTGTCATTGACCCGGTTGACCGCGCTCGGCGAGGGCCGTTGGTCGGTCGGCGTCGTGAACTGGGTGGCGGCATGAAGCATGGCGCCGTCCGGGTCGCCGGGCATCTGGGGGAACTGATGCAGGGGCGGCTCGGGCCTTCGGGGCCGGTCGCGCTGATCTCGTTGCCTTGCCCGGTTCTCGCGGTCGAAGCCTGGCATCTGCCGGGTTCCGGCCTGTCGATCCACAGCTCGGGGCAAAGGTTGCTGACGCCGGTGCGCGCGCTCGACCTGCTTGACCGGCTGGGGCTGAGACTCGCGGGCCGGGTTGTACTGTCAGCGAACATGCCAGCAGGCGGCGGGGCCGGGGCGTCCACGGCCTCTTTGGTGGCCTTGGCGCGTCTGGCGGGCGCTGACGTGCCGCCGCCTGACTTGGCCCGTGCTTGCGTGATGGCCGAGGGCGCGAGCGATCCCCTGATGTTCGGCATGCCCGAGCGGCTGCTCTGGGCATCGCGTCGTGCGGAGGTTCTCGGCCGCCTGCCGCCGATCCCACGTTTCGATGTCGTGGGCGGGTTTTACGGTGAACATCGCCGCACCGACCCCCGCGACATGGACTTCCCCGATATATCCGACCTCATCTCGCCATGGCGGGCCGCGGCGGGCAGCGGGGATGCGGCGGCGCTCGCGCGGATCGCCTCGGTTTCCGCCGAACGCACTTTGGCCTTGCGCGGGCCGTTAGGTGATCCAACCGCCCGGCTTGCTGAGTCCTTCGGCGCACTCGGCTTTGCCATCGCCCATACCGGATCGGCCCGGGCCTTCCTTTTTCGCCCGGGCAGCGTGCCCGACAACATCGCCAAGCGCCTGCGTCGCATGGGGTTCAGCCGGATCGTCCGGTTCACCACGGGGGGGCGGGTATGACCGGTGCGCTGATCATGCTTGTGGCGCTGGGGCTTGATGCCGTTCTCGGCTGGCCGAGGCCTCTTTTTGCCGCGATCGGACATCCCGTGACATGGATCGGTGCTCTGATCTCGAAGCTGGACGGCTGGCTGAACCTCGACAGTGCGGAGCCGGGCCAACGACGGCAGGCCGGCGTCATTGCAGCACTTGCGGTTATTGCCCTTGTGACCGAACTTGCGTGGATCGCCGCCTGGCTTTTGCCGGGTGGCTGGTCGGGAGTGCTGCTGGGCGGCGTGCTCGCCTGGCCCTTCGTGGCGATGCGGTCGATGCACGATCACGTCGCAGCCGTCGCCCGGCCGCTCGGTGAAGGCGATCTGGTTCATGCACGTCACGAAGTGTCGATGATCGTGGGTCGCGATCCGTCGCGGCTGGATGAGGCCGGGGTGGCCCGTGCGGCGCTCGAGAGTCTGGCGGAAAACACGTCCGACGGCATCGTCGCGCCAGTTTTCTGGGGTGTCCTGCTGGGGCTGCCCGGCATCGCCGCCTATAAGGCGATCAACACGCTCGATTCCATGATCGGCCACCGGACAGAGCGGTATGAGGCATTCGGCTGGGCCTCGGCCCGGATCGACGATCTGGTGAACCTGGTCCCCGCCCGACTGACGGGCCTTCTCTTTGCCCTGACCTCTGTCCGGCCGCGGGAGGCGTTGATGACCATGTGGCACGATGCAGGTCATCATCGTTCGCCCAATGCGGGCTGGCCAGAGGCGGCGCTTGCCGGCGCATTGGGTGTCAGGCTGTCCGGGCCGCGTATATATGGTGACAGGGTCGCGGAGGAACCATGGGTCAATGACGGTGCACCAGATCCCGGACCGAAGGATATCGCCCGGGGCCTCGCCGCATATCGTTTTGCGATGCTTGCACTCTTGCTCATCGTCGCGCTATCGGCAGCCATCTGATGAGGGAAGCGGAAATGCGCGATCACGGCGGCAATCTGGACGGTGCCATCGCCCGGTTTGGCGGTGATGCGGCGGATTGGATCGACCTCTCGACCGGTATAAACCGGGTGCCCTATCCACTTCCGGACCTGTCCGATCGTGCATGGACCGCACTTCCAACGAAATCCGCGATGGATGGGCTGCGCGCCGCGGCCGCCCGGGCCTATGGAACGGGGGCGGCGTTGCTGCCGGTCGCGGGTGCGCAGGCAGCGATCCAGATGATTCCGCATCTTGGCAAGCCTGGCCGCGCGCGCGTTGTGGCGCCGACTTACAACGAACACGCCGCCGCCCTGCGGGCTGCTGGTTGGCAGGTGGAAGACGTGTCAGAGCCTGAGGCACTTGCCGGGGCCGATCTCGCGGTTCTTGTGAACCCCAACAACCCCGACGGGCGCCACCTGGACCCCGGGAATGTGCAGGCGCTCGCCTCACGCGTCGGCCGTCTGATCGTCGATGAAAGCTTTGCCGATCCCTATCCCGGTATGTCGGTTGCGTCGAAGGCCGGGCAGGGCGGCATGGTCGTGCTGCGCTCCTTCGGCAAGTTCTACGGACTGGCAGGGGTCCGGCTGGGCTTCGTCCTGGGGGCGGATGCCGATATCGCCGCCTTGTCGGACATTGCCGGTCCATGGCCGGTCTCTGGTGCCGCGATCGAGATCGGCGCCGCGGCGCTGGCGGACCGTCAATGGGCGGAAGAAACGACAGCGCGCCTGATGGTGGAAACCACGCGCCTCGATGCGTTGGCGGAAACGGCCGGTTGGAGCTCTGTGGGCGGAACGGCGCTTTTCCGTCTTTACCAAACCGGTGATGCGGCCGAGGCGCAGCATCGTCTGGCGCGGGCACGGATCTGGTCGCGAATCTTTCCCTATTCGGACGGCTGGATCAGACTTGGGCTGCCGGGGAATGACACCGAGTGGGCGCGACTTGCGGATGTCCTGACGGCGGGAGAGGTCTGATGCAGTTCACTGCAGAGGAGGCCGGAACGCTGGAGCAAATCCTGAAATGGCGTCGCGACGTGCGGCATTTCAGAACCGATCCCGTCCCGGAAGATATAATGGCTCGCCTGCAAGCGGCGATGGCGGCGGCACCCTCGGTCGGCAATGCGCGGCCATGGCGGGTTTTTCGCGTGAAGGACCCCGATCTGCGATCTGCCGTCCGGGCCGGATTCGAACGCTGCAACCGCGAAGCGGCAGCGGGGTACGACGATGCGTCGCGGGCTGATTACATGCGGTTGAAACTTGCAGGCCTCGATGCCGCACCGGAGCATCTGGCTGTCTTTACCGTCACCGATCCCGAAGCAGGGCGCGGCCTCGGCCGACGCACCATGCCCGAAACCCTGCACCAGTCGACCGCTATGGCGGTGCATACACTCTGGCTTGCGGCGCGAGCGGAAAACCTTGGGCTTGGAATGGTGTCAATTCTGGACCCTGGCGATATCGAACGCCTGTTCGACGTGCCCGATGGCTGGGAGTTCAGCGCCTATCTTTGCATCGGTTGGCCGGAATTCACCGATGACACACCACTCCTGCACCGGGTTGGCTGGCAGGAAAACCTTCCCACAGACTGGGTGGAACGGTAGGCCGCTGCCGTCAGGCCACGAGCGCCTCGGCCTTCTTCAGATCGACGCTGACCAGCTGGCTGACGCCCTGTTCGGCCATTGTCACCCCAAAGAGCCGGTCCATCCGCGCCATCGTAACGGCATGGTGGGTGATGATCAGGAACCGGGTATCGGTGCGCCGCGTCATCTCATCCAGAAGATCGCAGAACCGCGTGACGTTCGCGTCATCAAGCGGCGCGTCGACTTCGTCCAGCACGCAGATCGGCGCGGGATTTGCGAGGAAGACCGCGAAGATCAGCGCCAGTGCCGTCAGCGTCTGTTCGCCCCCCGACAGAAGCGAAAGCGTCGCCAGTTTCTTGCCCGGCGGCTGGCACATGATCTCCAGCCCCGCTTCCAGCGGGTCGTCCGACTCGACCAGCACCAGATTGGCCTCGCCACCGCCGAAGAGATGGGTGAAGAGCATGCGGAAGTTGCTGTTGACCTGTTCGAAAGCGGTCAGAAGCCGTTCGCGCCCCTCGCGATTCAACCCGGCAATGCCCGAACGCAGTTTCTTGATCGCCTCTTCGAGGTCGGCCTTTTCCATGACCAGATTGTCATGCTCTTCCTGCACCTCTTTCGCATCCTCTTCAGCGCGCAGGTTCACCGCGCCCAGCGCGTCGCGCTGGCGGCGCAGTCGGTGGACGTCGTTGTCCAAAGCTTCCGCCGAAGGCATCTTGTCGGGATCGGTGTCGAGGCTTTGCAGCAGTTCACCCGGTTCCTTCTCGGTCTCCTCGCGGATGCGTTCGGCGGCATAGGCGACGGTTTCGCGGGCGGCATCGGCGCGGGCCTCGGCCCGGGCGCGGGCTTCGCGCGCTTCCGACGCGGCGCGTTCAGCCTCGCGCTCGGCGTCGGTCGCCTGACGAAGCATGGTTTCCGCCTCTGCCAGACGGTCGGCCGCGCCGCGCCGCCGGGTTTCTGCCGTCTCGATCGCGTCGTTCAGTTCCTCACGCTTGGCTGCGATTTCGGCGGGCGCGGCAGAGGCGTCCTTCAGCTCCGCCTCAGACGCGGTCTTGCGTTCGGTCAGTTCCGCCGTGCGTTTCTCGGCCGTCTCCAGCCTGTGCTTCCAGCCCGAGATCTCCTTGGTGATTTCCTGACGACGCCTGGTTCGAGCTTCGCCCTCGCGCCGGATTTCGTCATGGGCAGAGCGTTTGGCCATCATCGTCATCCGCGCCGCCTCGACCGTCAGCTTGACGTCCTCTACCTCGGCGCGGGCGGCGTCGAGATCGGGCAACGCCTTCACGGCAGCCTCGGCCTCGCGCAGCTGCTTGCGGGCCGCCTGTGCCTCTTCCTCGTGCCGCGCCACGGCCAGACGCGCGCTTTCCAGCTTGCCCCCCGCGATAGACCGGTCAGCCTCGGCTTTGGACACGGCGCGCGAGGTTTCAGCCATCCGCCGGTCGGCCTCACGCCGCGCCTCGCGGGCGGCACGGTCGGCATCCGTCGCTTCGGTCAGAAGCCGGATCAGGACCTGATGCGCCTGGCGCGCGCCTTCGGCCCGGCCAGTCGCCTCTTCAAGATCGCGCTTGAGGTCGGTCAGGCGGTTGAGTTGCTGCAGTCGCAATGCTGCCGCGGTCGGCGCGTCCTCGGCCCCTGCGCGAAACCCGTCCCAGCGCCAGAGGTCGCCCTCGACCGATACGAGCCGCTGGCCGGGTCTCAGCAAGGGTTGCAGCCGGTTGCCATCCGCCTTGTCGACAAGTCCGATCTGGCCGATCCGCCGGGCCAGAACCTCCGGCACAGTGACGTGGTTCGACAGCGCCGACACGCCATCGGGCAGGGTCTGAGCCTGAGTATAGCCCGGCAACGCCGTCCAGCCGGAGCGCGCATGCGCCTCCACCACCGGGGCGCGCAGATCGTCGGCCAAAGCGGCGCCAAGTGCCTTTTCGTAGCCCTTCGTCACCGTCACGCGGTCGAGCAGTTGTTTGCCGGTCGCAGCCTCGCGTTCCACCAGCTTCTGCAGTGCGCCCGCCTCGGCCTTCAATGCATTCGCCTCGCCCTCGGCTTCGGACAGAGCCGCGCGGGCCTCGGTTTCCCGCGACTGGGCATCGTTGCGGGCCTCATCGGCGGCGATCAGAGTGGCCTCGGCGGCTTCGGCGGCTGCCACGGCCTCTTCCTGTGCCGCCTCCGCGGCGTTCAGATCGGCGGTGGCCCGGGCAAGCGCCCCCTCAGCCTCGGTGGCCGCCGTTTTGGCACCCAAAGCCGATGCCTCGGATTTCTCCATCGTCGCGCGGCTGTCCGAGAGAAGCCGGTGGGCCGACTGGTGCCGGGCAGAGAGGCGGGCCACATCTTCGGTCAACTCCGAATGCGCGGTCTCGCGGTCCGAGAGCACCCGCGCCGCGTCCTGCGCAGTCTCCAAGGCCTCGGCCAACCGCGCTTCGTGCCCCTCGGCGGCCTTGACGATCTGGGCCTGTTCCCATTCCAGACGGCTGATGGTTTCACCCGCATCGTGGTTCAGCCCCGCCTCGCGATCGATGTCGCGGGCCAGTTGCTCGATGCGGTTTCTCAGCGTCTCGATGGTTTGGAGCGCCCGTGCTTCCTGATCGGTCAATGCGTCGCGCTGGACCTGCAGGCGTTGCAGAACCGCTGCGGCAACCGCCTCTTCCTCCCGCAAGGGCGGCAGTATCCCTTCCTGTTCAGCCCGCGCCTTGGCCGCCGCGCGGGCGGCAATCTCTGCCTGACCGGCCAGCTTCGTGCGTTCCGTCAAACCGGCATCGGCTGCTGCGCGCGCCTCATCCGCTTCGCGCCAGCGACGGTAGAGAAGCATGCCTTCGGCCCGACGCAGCTCATTGCCGATCTCGCGGTAGCGTGCAGCCTGCCGTGCCTGCCGGGCGAGTGTCTGCAACTGCGAGGCAAGTTGCTCGACTACATCCTCGACCCTGGCAAGGTTCTGTTCGGTACCGTTCAGCTTGAGTTCTGCTTCGTGTCGGCGCTGATAGAGGCCAGAGATCCCGGCAGCTTCCTCGAGGATACGGCGGCGGTTCTTGGGCTTCGCGTTGATCAGTTCCGAGATCTGCCCCTGCCGGACCAGCGCGGGCGAGTGCGACCCGGTTGAGGCATCGGCAAAAAGCATCTGCACGTCCCGCGCGCGGACCTCTTTCGTATTCGCCTTGTAGGCCGAACCCGCATCACGGGTGATCCGGCGAACGATCTCCAGTGCGTCCTGATCGTTAAAGCCTGAAGGTGCCAGCCGTTCGGTGTTGTCGATGGTCAGCGACACTTCTGCGAAGTTGCGGGCGGGTCGCGTGGCGGCGCCGGCAAAGATCACATCCTCCATCCCGCCGCCGCGCATCGCAGTCGGACGATTCTCGCCCATGACCCAGCGGAGCGCTTCCAGAAGGTTTGACTTGCCGCAACCATTGGGACCGACGACACCGGTCAACCCGTCGTGAATCAGAAGATCCGTCGGGTCGACGAAGCTTTTGAAACCGTTCAGTCTGAGCCGTGTGAAGCGCAAAAGCGGTGCCTTCGAATGATTCCTCCGGGTCCGCAATCCTTGGTCGGAAGGGACCATGAGTCAATGCTTCTACCCATCATGTGGCGATTTGAGGCTGGTTATCCACAAGATATCGGGTGAATGTCAGCTCGGTAATGGAGGATATAACGCATTGCACACGGGTCATTCGCGCGCGCCACTTCGTGCCATTTGACTGCCAGACGACCCTCGCGGCTTGGGAGGAGCCTTGACCGCGCACGGTGTTCGGCGCCAATTGCCCGCAGAATGACGGGGGGAGACCATGGACGGCGGAACCGGTCGATGCCTTTGCGGCGCAGTGCGATTTGCCTTCGAGGGTGCACCAAATTGGCAGATGCATTGCCATTGTGAGAGTTGCCGGCGGGCGACCGCGTCGCCATTCACCAGTTTTCTTGCAGTGGATCACTCGGCCTTTCGCTGGACGGGCATCCCACCGGCCGGTCGCGAATCCTCGCCCGGCGTCCGGCGCTATTTCTGCGCCGCCTGCGGCACGCCAATGGGCTATCAGAGCCCCACGCGCCAGCACGAAATCGATCTCTATGCCGCAACACTGGACGACCCGACGCAATACAACCCCACCGGCCACGTGCATTGGAACGAACGCCTGCCCTGGCTGCAACTGAACGACGGTTTGCCCGTTCACCGCACACCGCGCCGGCTGACAGGCGACGAGGACATGACCACTGTGCTGAACCTGCTGCATGGCGCATTCGCCTATATGGAGGGGGTGATCGAGCCGCCTTCATCGCTCCACCGTCTGACGACAGAGGGCATCGTCCGTCAGGCGCGGGAAGGTGAGGTTTGGGTGCTTGACGACATTGGCCGGATCGTCGCTTGCCTGTTCATGACGCCGATGCCAGATCACCTTTACGTCGGCAAACTCGCCGTCGCAGAAGATTTTCGTGGTCACGGCTTCGCGCGGCAGCTTGTTGAGCATGCCGCGACCCGTGCAAGGGCGCGTGGGCTGTCGCGGCTGGTCCTGCAAAGCCGGATCGAACTGACTGGCAATCATTCCGCGTTTCGGGCGTTAGGATTCCTCAGGACGGGTGAGACCGCGCATGAGGGCTACGACCGCCCCACCAGCTTCACGTTCGAAAAATACCTCGAGTGAAACGCAAAGCTTATGTGCATTCGTGAAGATTGAATGGTATTATTTTGGATTATAATGTCTCTTTTGCACACAAAAAGGAGACATCATGACCCGCCCAAGACTTCTCGGAATCGCCGGTGCGCTCCGCGTCGGCTCGACCAACCGCAAGCTTGTCCGCGAAGCCGCGCGGCTGTTCGGCCCGGCGGAGTTTATCGAGGCCGACCTCGATCTGCCGCTATATGACGGCGATCTCGAAGCGGAAGGCATTCCCGCCGAGGTGACGCGGCTTGCCGATCAGATCGCTGCGGCCGACGCCGTCGTGATCTCCACTCCCGAATACAACTCCGCTATGTCAGGGGTCCTGAAGAATGCACTCGACTGGGTCAGTCGGACCGGGCAGCCTTGGGCGGACAAGCCGGTTGCGATTGTCTCTGCCGCCGCCGGGCGGGCAGGGGGCGCGCGTGCACAATCCTCGCTCCGCCTTGCGATGACGCCGTTCCGACCGCGCCTTCTTACCGGGCCAGAGGTCATGATCGCGAATTCCGGGAATGCTTTTGACGAGCGGGGCCATCTGACCGATGCGCGCTCCGTCGAAACGCTGGGCGCTCTGATGACGACGCTGCGGTCGGAAACCGCGCGGTTGGCGGCTGCGGCCTAGAGACTGTCGGCGACGCGAAACCCGCGGGGGATTGCGTCGCGCCCCTCCAGAACCAGTTCCGCCATCACCGAGGCGACTTTCGGCGCCATGCCAAAGCCGATCTTGAACCCGCCATTGGCAACGAAATGGCCTGGTCGTCCGGGCCATTCCCCCATGATTGGCGCCCGGCTTTTCGCGCGCGGTCGCACCCCGGCCCAGCGTTCGATTACTGCGGCTTTGCCCAGCGCGGGGCAGACTGCGCGCGCCCGGGCAATGAGGGCATCGAGCCGTTCATCGGTGGTGTTGGCCGCCTCATAGTCGCGCTCTGACGTCGAACCTACCGACACGGTCCCGTCGCCATGCGGCACGATATGCAACCCGTCCACGAAAAGCTGTGGCTGATCACGCGCGTCGTATTCCAGCAGCGCAGCCTGCCCCTTTACGCCTGTTCCCACCGTCCGGCAAAGGTCAGCGGACAGATCGGCGAGCCCCTGATAGCCTGTCGCCCAAATCACAGCGCCCTTTCTTCCCGATCCAGATGCTGTTGCCGGAGGTGAGGAAACCCCTTCCTCCACCATGCCGCCCCGCGCGCGGATCGCGGCGGCCAGCGCTGATGCGGCCCGCCTTGGATGAAGCCGGGCTGACAGCGAATCCTCGACCAGCCAGCCTGAGGGGCTGGCAGGCGCCCAACCGTCCGAGCGTGCGGGCACAACGCGCCAGACCGCCTGACCCTGCCACAGGGTCGCCGCGCCTACGGCCCGGCCCCGCGCCAGGGTCAATGCGGCGGCGTCCGCGAGGGGTTGCACGCGGCCGAGTCGGGCGTAACCCGGATCGACGCCGGACACGTCTGCGACCTCGCGCCAGAACTCCCCGGCCATCAGCAGGCTTTCGAGCTGAAAGGCTTTCTTGGGGTTCCACTGTTCCGGCACATGAGGGGCCAGCGCCCCCACGATCCCCCCCGACGATCCCGCCCCGATCCGGTCGCGTTCATACAGTGTCACAATCGCGCCGCGCCGGACACAGGCCCAGGCGATGGCAAGGCCGAAGATACCGCCCCCCATAACCGTCACATCCGCGATTGCCATTGCGACACCCTTCACCTAATTGCCCCGCAAGGGGTACGGCAGATGAGCATGAAGGGCCAGAGAGAGACGGTTGCATGGCGCGAGGGAGGAACGCCCATCTCGTCACTTTTCGACGATCCTTATTTCTCGCTAGCCGACGGGCTGGCCGAAACCCGGCACGTCTTTCTGGCCGGCAACGACTTGCCCCGCAGGTTCAGGAATGGATTCAGCATCGCTGAACTGGGGTTTGGCACCGGACTCAATCTTCTCGCGACAGCGATCGCATGGCGCGGGGCGCAGGTGGACGGCAGGCTGTCCTATACCAGTTTCGAAGCTTTCCCGATGCCTGGCGACGATATGGCGCGGGCCTTGGCGGTCTTTCCCGAACTTGCGGATGAGGTGGGGCCGCTTCTCACAGCATGGGAAGCGGGCGAGCGCCGCTTTACTCTTGGCCCGGTCGATGTCGAGGTGATTGTGGGCGATGCCCGCGTGACCCTTCCAGGCTGGACCGACCGGGCCGATGCCTGGTTCCTCGACGGGTTTTCACCTGCGAAGAACCCCGAATTGTGGACCGGGGACCTGATGGCGGATGTCGCTAGCCATACCCGACCCAAGGGTACATTCGCCACCTATACGGCTGCGGGTTTCGTGCGCCGGGGATTGCAGGCGGCGGGATTTCAGGTAGAGCGGGCCAAGGGATATGGGCACAAGCGGCATATGAGCCGCGGGGTATTGGACGGGGCGCTATGAACGACCAGAGCTTCCGCCTCGGTGCAATCCTGATGACCGCGACGAGTTTTGTCTTTGCCATGCAAGACGGCATCTCGCGCCATCTGGCGACTGAATACAACGTTTATATGGTCGTGATGATCCGCTACTGGTTCTTCGCGGTCTTCGTGATGTCGGTGGCATCGCGACGTGCGGGCGGCATTCGTGCGGCGACAAGGACGCATTTCCCGCTCATCCAGATTTTTCGGGGTGTGCTACTCGCCGCCGAGATCTGCGTGATGGTCACCGCTTTCACATTGCTTGGCCTTGTCGAAAGCCATGCGGTTTTCGCCTGTTACCCGTTGCTGGTCGCAGCTCTCTCTGGTCCGGTGCTGGGTGAACAGGTTGGCTGGCGGCGGTGGACAGCGATCGGCATCGGTTTTGTCGGCATCCTGATCATCCTCGAACCCGGCTACCGTGTTTTCACGCCCGAGGCGCTGGTGCCGCTCATTGCGGCGCTGATGTTCGCGCTCTACGGGCTTCTGACCCGCTACGTGGCCCGCAAGGACAGGTCGTCGGTCAGCTTCTTCTGGACCGGGGTGTCCGGGGCACTCGTGATGACCGGCGTCGGGCTTTTCCACTGGGAGCCGATGGCTCCGCGCGACTGGGGCTGGATGGCGGTTCTCTGCTGCACGGCAGCCGGCGCCCACTGGCTGATGATCCGGGCCCTGGAAGTGGCCGAGGCGAGCGCGATCCAGCCTTTCGCCTATCTGCAACTCGTGTTTGCGACAGCGCTCGGCATGGCCGTCTTTGGCGAGGTGCTGGAACCGAACGTTGCCATCGGTGCGGTCATCGTCGTCGCGGCCGGCCTCTTCACCCTCTGGCGCGCGCGGGTTAAAGCGCCGAAGCCGTCCTGACGCGGGGCTCCCGCTTTGCCCGGATCAAATCCGTCACGCCGGAACCGGCAGACGGACGCCGCCCGCAAGGCGATCCGCCGCTACTGAACCACGAATTCGGCATGCAGCGCGCCCGCGGCATTGATGCTTTTCAGGATGTCGATCATGTCGCGCGGGCTGACGCCGAGCGCGTTGAGGCCGGTGACGACCTCTGACAGCGACGACGCTTCGGTGATCTCTGCCATGCCGATCCCCGGCTCCTCCTCGATCCCGGCAGATGATCGGGGTACGACCACGGTATCGCCCTGTGCGAAGGGATTGGGCTGGACGACGACGGGTTGTTCTTCGATCCTGAGCGTCAGGTTGCCCTGACTGACTGCCACTCGGCTGATCCGCACGTCGGCGCCCATGACGATCGTGCCGGAGCGCTGGTCCACGACGACGCGGGCGCGCCGCTCCGGCTCTACCAGAAGGTTTTCCACCCGCCCCAGTGCATGGGCCGGCGATGCCATCCGGGTCGCTCTGATATCGAGCGCGACTGTGCCCGCGTCGGTCATGACGGCGACGCGGCGGCCGAATTCGGTGTTGATCACCTGTTCGATCCTGCCTGCCGTCGTGAAATCCGGGCTTCGCAGTGCAAGGCGCACTGCGTTCAATCCGCCAAAATCGAAGGCGATCTCGCGTTCCACGCGCGCACCGGCGGGGATGGAGCCGGAGGTCGGAACGCCTTGCACCACGCTTGCCGCCTGCCCGTCAGCCGAAGCACCGCCGGCGATGATCGTGCCCTGGGCAACGGCGTAGATGTCTCCGTCGGCGGCATTGAGCGGTGTCATCACCAGCGTTCCACCAAGGAGGCTTTTCGCGTCGCCAATGGCGGACACCGTGACGTCGATCTGGCTACCGGCACGGGCGAAGGGCGGCAGGCTTGCGGTGACAAAGACGGAGGCCACGTTCTTGGGCCGGAAGCTTTCGCCGGTCACGTTCACCCCCAGCCGTTCCAGGATGTTCGACATGATTTCCTCGGTGAACGGGGCGTTGCGGATGCCGTCGCCGGTGCCGTTCAGACCCACGACAAGGCCGTAGCCCACAAGATCGTTGCCCCTGACCCCGTCGAAC
This sequence comes from Alphaproteobacteria bacterium, assembly GCA_030428915.1. Lineage (GTDB taxonomy): Bacteria > Pseudomonadota > Alphaproteobacteria > Rhodobacterales > Rhodobacteraceae > Albidovulum. The sequence goes on from JAUIDM010000043.1 coordinate 15,837, forward strand.
TCGACCAGATCCTTGATCCGGATCGGTGCGGCCACCGCCATGCCCGCAACGGCCCAGAGCAGAAGCGTCAGAAGAAATCTCATCTCAGGTAATCCGCCAGGGAAAGGCGCGAAAGCCGCGCGGTGAGGGTGTAGAGCGTCTCGATTTGGGACTGCACGGCCTCGAGCGCGCTGGCAGTCTCATAAGGATCCGCGGCGATGATCTTGACCCGCGCGATCTCCAGCGCCGAGCTTTCCGCCGCATTGCGGGTGGCAGTGTCCGCTATATGCGCCTCGACCGCGCCGAGGCGGGCGCGCAGGTCGGCCATTCCGTCATTGGCGGAAAAGAGCGCATCGGCCGACGTCTTGACGAGCAGCGCGCGACCCGACTGGTCACCGGTTAGCGCGCCCTCTGCCACCAATGCAGAGAGAGCGATCCCTTTCAGCAGGTCGCGAATCTCCGGGCTGGCGGCGGTGATGTCCATTGCCGCCTGATCCCCCGGACCGATCTGGAACGGCGACAGCGGCGTGGCCGAACCACCATAGAGCATGTCAAGGTACCCGCCGCCGCCCGATGGGGCATCGAACCACGCCGCAACCGCCGAGGCGATGCCCGCGCCGGTAACCTGCCCAGTAGACGCAACCATCAGCGCATCGAGAACGTCCTGCGAGCCTAGGATGGGCCGCTGATCCGTAGCGTCACCTGACAAAAGAAAGCGGTCGGCCACTTGCGTGTTGAGTGCTGCAACGACTGAATGGAATTTCTGTCGCGCGTCCATTGCAGCGGTGTCGACGATCAGCGGCGTGCCGGTTGCAGCCGCATTGGCGAGGCCGGGCGCGAGGTCGGTCGTCATGATCTGTATTGTGTCGAAAGCGGTCTGCAATGCACCGGTGAATAGTTCTGCCTCATCCGTCGCAGTCTTGTACGCGCGGAACGCTTCCAGTGAGTGGTCAATCCCGGCCAGCGCCTTGAAATCGCCCGCCACCGCTTCGGCGAGGTCGGCTTTCACGCCGCTGGTCAGTTCCCCGGTCAGCCGTGTCAGGTGGCGTTGAAGTTCAACATTGTGGCGCCGTATCTGGAATGCCTGGGCCATGTCACCGACGGAAAGGTAGTTCATCGCTCAAAGCCCGATCAATTGCTGGATAAGCTCGTCGACGGTCTGGATCACGCGGGCATTGGCCGCGAAGGCCTGTTCGACCAGAAGAAGTTGCTGCATCTCGGCATCGGTATCGACCCCGTCGGCCAGTTGCAGTTCGGTGAGCGCACCCTGCCGCGCGACCGTATAGCTTTGCCGGAACTCTTCCTGCTGGCGGGCGCTCGCGATGCTGGAGAGGACATCGGCCGCCAGACCGGCACTGGACCGCGCGCCG
>JAUIDM010000434.1 GCA_030428915.1 Alphaproteobacteria bacterium
GTACCTTCAAGCGCATGGGTCATGTGCAGGATCGCCTCGGCGACGGTCACGGCGTTGGCCCCGGCACGCTTGGCGACTGCAAGGGTGACAGAGGGGCGGCGGACGAGGCCAGTCTCAGACCTGGTGACGGTCGCAACGCGCAGTTCCTCGGCCCCGGTCGCGAAACTGACATCGGCGACGTCCCGGACATAGACGGGCCGCCCGTCGCGGGTGGTCAGCAAGAGGTTTCCGATCTCCTGGGGCGAGGACAGCGTTTCGCCTGCAATGACCTCGATCTGCTGGCCCTGATCACGGACATTGCCCACCGGCATGGCCCGGTTCGCGCCCTGCACCTTGCCCGCAAGCTGTTGCAGCGTAACGCCATAAAGCGCGAGCCGCGCCGGGTCGGGTGCGATGCGGATGCGTTCAGAGGTCTCGCCGACGATATAGGTCAGGCCCACATCCGGGATCTTGGCGATCTCGGTCCGCAGTTCCCGTGCAATGCGGGTCAGATCATTGGCGCTGATCCGGTCAGCGGCCACTTCGGTCGGCGAGAGCGTCAGCGACAGGATCGCCACATCGTCGATGCCCCGCCCGATGATCTGGGGTTCCGGCACACCGACCGGGATGCGGTCCATGTTCGCCCGCACCTTGTCGTGGACCCGCAGGACCGCGGCATCCGAGGAGGTGCCGACAAGGAACCGCGCCGTGACCATCACCTGATCGTCGCGGCTTTGCGAGTAGACATGCTCCACCCCGTCGATGCCCTTGACGATGGTCTCCAGCGGTTCGGTGATCAGCTTGACCGCATCGGCGGCCTTCAGCCCGTCAGCCCGGACCATGATATCGACCATGGGCACCGATATCTGCGGTTCCTCCTCACGCGGCAGCGAGACGAGCGCGACGAGGCCGAATACGAAGGCCGCGAGCAGGAAGAGGGGTGTCAGCGGCGAGCCGATGAAGGCGCGCGTCAGCCCGCCCGCGATGCCGAGTTTGGGCGCCTCGCTCATGGTGTGACGACCGTCTCGCCGGCGGCAAGGCCGGTCAGGACCTCGACCATGGCAGCGCCGTCAAGGGTCGTGGCCTCGCCCAGCACCACGGCACGCTCCGCCTGATGCCCGCCCTCGCTGACGGTGACGAAATCGATGCCGGACCGCATCGAAACCGCACCTTCAGGGATCATCAGCGCCTGCCGCTCTCCGACCGGCAGGCGGACCAGAACGCGCGCATTGACATAGGCGGTATCAAGGCCCTCGACCTCGACATCCGCCGTCACCCGCCCGTTGTCGATCTGGGGATAGAGCTTGGCGATGCGCCCCTCACCCTCCTCGCTGTCAGTGGTGATGCGGATCGCATCGCCCTCGGCCAGAGCGGTTGCATGGCGTTCGGGTACAGACAGGCGCAGGAAGAAGCCACCGCCCCCGATGGTCGCAACCGGCTCACCCGGCAGGATCACCGCGCCAGGCGTGACGGGGACTGTCAGCACACGACCTTCGGCAGGGGCCAGCACGCGACCTTCGGTCTGCTGCTGCACCGAAATATCGCGCTGCGCCTCGGTCGCGATGATCTGACCGCGCACGACATCCACGGAGGTGCGCAACTGATCGAGCCGCTGCACGGTCGCGACCCCGCGTTCCACCAGCGCCTCACCTCGCTTCAGTTCGGTCTCCGCCGTTTCAAGTTGCGCCGTCATCGCCGCGATCTGGGCATCATAGGCGGCGATCTGGAACTCGATCTTGTCGTCATGGACGACGGCGATCTCCTGCCCCTCCGACACCGTGTCGCCCTCGCTCACGAAAAGCGAGCGGATGGTGCCCCCGATGCGCGCACGGGCGGGGATCGTCTCTTTCGTCTCGATCCTTCCATAGACCGCCTTCCATTCAGGCAAGGTCACAGGCGTCAGCGTCACGGTTTCCGACAGGGCCGGACCGGCCGCCACGAGGACAGAGGCAAGAAGAAGTGCGCGCATCGAAGGGGCCTTTCAGAAAGCGCAGCCGGGCTTGATCCCCAGCTTGCGGAACAGTGAAGCCGCCGGACAGAAGCCGGTGAAGGCCGATTGCAGAAGGTTCGCACCGATGAAGACGGTGAACCAGACAAAGTAGGGCGAGACCCACGCGGTCAGCGCCACCGAAAGCAGGACCATGATGCCGGCAAAAGCAAGGACAGAGCGATCAAGTGTCATGTTGCACCTCTTGTGTTTAATTCACATTCATAATTATGAATGTAATGCGTCAATTGCAAGATGCCCCGCCGCATGGTTTCAAGGCCTCACATGATTTTCGTCCGAAGACCGGGACTGTTCCGCCCGCTCTTCCGGCAACAGCGCCTTGATCACTTCCGGCACCATGAGGACCGGCGCGGCAAGAAGGGCGATCAGGCCCCAGTGGTCCCATCCGATTGACACGGTATGCAGCAGTGACTGCAGGGGTGGCCAATAGACCGCCAGCACCTGCAGGCCGAGCATGGCCAGAAAGGCCAGGATCAAGGCCGGATTTGACAGCCATCCGATGCGAAAGCAGGGAGAGCGGAGTGACCGGAAGGCAAAGACGCTGATCTTTTCAAAGACGACCATCGCGGTAAAGGCCGCTGTTCGGGCGATATCGATGCCCTGATGCACGAAATGATGAAATATCCAGAGGCTGGCACTGCCTGTGTAGAGGCCGAAGGCAAGGATGGTCAGCAGCCCGGCCCTGCCAAGGATCGGCTCATCCCGGCGACGCGGCGGGCGGCGCATCTGCGCGGCCTCCGATTTCTCGACGCCAAGCGCCACGGCGGTGGCCCCGTCGGTCACGAGGTTCATCCACAGGATCTGCGTCGCAAGAAAGACAAGCGGGCCGCCGATCAGGATATTCGCGAGGATCGCGACCACCTCACCGGCATTGGAGGACAGCAGGTAGCGCACGAACTTGCGGACATTGTCGAACTGGCGGCGGCCCTCGCGGATCGCACCGACAATGGTGGAAAAATTGTCGTCGAGCAGGACGAGATCGGCCGCATCCTTGGCAACATCGGTGCCGCGCTGCCCCATCGCAACCCCGATATCGGCGCGCTTCAGCGCCGGGGCATCGTTGACCCCGTC
>JAUIDM010000044.1 GCA_030428915.1 Alphaproteobacteria bacterium
CCGGCGCAGATGTATCTCGGGCTTCAGGGCAAGGCACTGACCGAACGCATCCGCAATCTGCTCGATCTTATCGAACTGGAACCGGACAAGTTTATCGACCGCCTGCCCTCGGAACTGTCCGGCGGGCAGAAGCAGCGGGTGGGCATCGCAAGGGCGCTGGCGGCCGAGCCGCAGTTCATCATCTGCGACGAGGTGACGTCGGCCCTCGACCAGCTGGTCGCGGAAGGTATCCTGAGACTTCTCGACCGGCTCCAGACCGAGTTCGACCTGGCCTATATGTTCATCACCCACGACCTTGCCACCGTGCGCGCCATCGCCGATGAGGTCGTGGTCATGCAGCAGGGCAGGGTCGTGGAACAGGGGCCGAAGGACGAGATGTTCCAGCCGCCGCACGACCCCTACACTGAACTGCTCCTGTCATCCGTGCCCGAAATGGACCCCGACTGGCTCACAAAGCTGCTGAAGGAGCGGGCCGGGAAGGCATCCTGACAGGGACAAGGTGGGTCCGAACGACCTTATGTTCCCGCATCTGCCTGTTTCGTCCGGCGTTGCGCACGGATATCTGCCGCCAGTTCGGCGGTATAGGCGGCAAGGTCCGCGAGGCAGGTTTCAGCGGCATTGGCGTTCCGCACCTCGATGGCATCGGCGATACCGGCATGCAGCGCGACGATACGTTCCCGCGACCTTGCGGTGAAGGTGATCATGTTCATTAGAGGCTGCATCGCCTCGACCGCCCCGGCAAGCTGATAGGACAGGACCGGGTTGCCCGCCGCATCGACGAGCGCCCGGTGAAAGGCCACGTCGGAGGCACAGAAGCCCTCATCCGACAGTCCTGGCTGGCCTTGCCGGAAGATCTCGGCCCGCATCGCGGCAAGATGGTCGGGTTTGCGCCGTTCGGCTGCGAAGGGCACGCATGCGCGTTCCAGCGCATAGCGCGCCTCGCAGGCGGTCTCGAAGTCGACCGCGTTCATGCTGAGCAGGAGGGTCGACGTGGTGATCTGCTGGCCCGCCGCCTCTTCGTAGGACAGCCGGTTGACGAAAGCGCCGCCGGTCGCGCCCCTCTGGGTGCGAATCAGGCTTTGCGCCGCCAGCCGCTTCAGCGCCTCGCGCACCGTCGGGCGCGAGACGCCGAACTGTTCGGCCAGTTCCTGTTCGGAGGGCAGCCGCTGATCGACGATCAGCCGCCCGGCGATGATCGCATCCCGGATCGCGGCCGCGATCCGGATCGGCAATTCGCCTTCTGTACCGAGTTTCAGCCCCTTCATCCGGCCCGCCTTTAATTGTCAGACATTAATTGTTTGACATTTGTTGAGGATGGGTAGACCCTAGGCACGACGGTTCAATCCGTCCATCCTTTTTTGCACGGGGGCATCCATGTCCGCACCGATCCTGCAAGGTGAAAGGCGCGCCTATGCGCGGCTGTCCCCGCGCGCGGCGGGCTGGCTGGGGTTTTACGCCCTGATTCTGGCTGCGTGGATTGCCGTCGCACTTATGGCGCGCGGCCTTCCGGGGGCGGATATCGGCGATGTTCCGGCCGAATTCTGGGCGGCGCTTTGCGCTTCCGCGGCCGAGGCGACCCCCCTGGCGCTCTGGGCGATGTGGGCGATCATGGCGCTCGCGATGATGCTGCCGACCTTCGTGCCCGCGCTTCGGACCTTTACCGACCTTTCGGCGACCGGGGCGACGACCGGGGCAGGGGTGCTGGCCCTTGTCTTGGGCTATGTCACCGTCTGGCTTGGCGCCTCGATCCTCGGCGCCGCCGCGCAATGGGCGCTCGCGCGGAACGGCATGCTGACGCCTGCCGGGGCGAGCCTGTCGCCCTGGCTGACCGCCGCGCTGCTCTTCGGCGCCGGGGCCTATCAGTTTTCCGCCTTCAAGGCGGCCTGCCTTGCCAAATGCCGAATGCCGTTGACCTTCTTCATGAGCCACTGGCGCCCCGGTGCGCCCGCTGCCCTGTCGATGGGGCTGCGCCTCGGTGCGCTCTGCCTTGGCTGTTGCTGGGCGCTGATGGCGCTTGGCTTCATCGGCGGCACGATGAACCTGATCTGGATGGGGGCTGCGACGCTCTTCATGACGCTTGAAAAACTGCCCGAGATCGGGCGTTGGCTCACCCGGCCTGCCGGTTGGGCACTGATCGCCGCGGGGGGATTCGCCACCCTCCGTGCCCTGCAACTTCTCTGAAGGAGGACCGATATGGCCGACACCTTGCCCGAATGGAGCATCAAGGGGGAACTGATCCTCAACTGTAACTGCACGGTTTTCTGCCCTTGCGTGATCTCTCTGGGTGATCACCCGCCGACGGAGGGCTATTGTATGGGCTGGGCTGGCATCCGCATCGACAAGGGGCATTATGACGGCGAGGATATCTCGGGTCTGAATATCGGTCTTCTGCTGGAAATCCCCGGCAAGATGGGGCGCGGCAACTGGAAGGCGGCCGCCTATATCGACGAGCGCGCGTCCGACAAGGCGTATGAAGGACTGCTGAAGGTCTTTACCGGGCAGGCGCGTGGTACGACCGGTCTTTTCAAGGTGCTGGTCAGCGAATTCCTTGGCGCGGAACGTGCGCCCGTCAGCTATGAGACTGAGGGCAAGACCCGTCGGCTTATGGTGGGCAAGGCCATCAAGGGTGAGATCGCGCCCGTGCCGGGCAAGGGTGGCGAGGACATCGTTGTGAGCAACACGGAATACTGGATGGGTCCGGATATCACCGTGGCAAAGGCATCCAAAGGCAAGGTGCGTGCGTTCGGCCGGGTCTGGGATTTCGACGGCCGCTCGGCCGAGATATGCCAGATCGACTGGCATGGTCCGAACTGACCTGACCGGGGACGACCATGGCCGATATTACCCCCTCGCGACGCGTGCGCCGCACGCCCTTCACGCCCGGTGTCGAAGCCGCCGGGGTCAAGGGCTACACGGTCTATAACCACATGCTCCTGCCCACCCGGTTCGGGCAGGATTTCGTCAATGATTACCATCACCTCAAGCGTAATGTTCAGGTTTGGGACGTGGCATGCGAACGGCAGGTGAGCGTGAAGGGGCCGGATGCGGCCCGCCTGATGACGCTGCTTAGCCCCCGCGACCTCACGAAGATGGCGGATGACCAGTGCTACTACATCCCGGTCGTGGACCGGAATGGCGGTATGCTGAACGACCCCGTCGCGGTGAAGCTCGCCCCGGATCACTACTGGATCTCCATCGCCGACAGCGATTTCCTACAATATGTGCTGGGCGTTGCCGACGCGATGGAACTGGATGTTGTGGTGGAGGAGCCCGATGTCTCTCCGCTTGCCATCCAGGGACCGAAATCGGACGACCTGATGGCGCGGGTATTCGGCGATGACGTCCGCTCCATCCGCTTCTTCCGCTACAAGCGGCTGGCTTTCGAGGGACGTGACTTTGTCATCGCGCGGTCGGGCTATTCCAAACAGGGCGGGTTCGAAATCTATGTCGATGATTTCGATCTGGGCATGCCACTCTGGGACGCGCTGTTCAAGGCGGGGGCGGACATGGACGTGCGTGCCGGATGCCCCAATCTGATTGAACGGGTCGAGGGCGGATTGCTCAGCTACGGCAACGACATGACGCGGGAAAACACGCCGATGGAGGCGGGCCTTGGGAAATTCGTCAACGCGCCCGACGACTACATAGGCAAGGCCGGGCTTGAACGAAGACCTGCACGCAAGATGATTCGGGCCGTGGCGATCGAGGGCGACATCCCGCCCTGTGACCGGCTCTGGCACGTTTTTGCCGAAGGCCAAAAAGTCGGGCAGGTGACAAGCGCCGTCCGCAGCCCCGACTTCGGAACCAATGTCGCCATTGGCATGATTGCAGACAGCCATTGGGACGCGGGAACCGACATCGAAGTGGAAACGCAGGATGGCATGAGGCGTGCCGTCGTGCAGGCGAAATTCTGGATCTGAGGAGAAAGGCATGATCAACGCTCTGGTGGTCACGAAGGACGAGGAAAGCGGCAAGACATCCGCCAGCGTTCAGGCGATCGAGGAAAGCCGTTTGCCCGAAAGCGAGGTTCTGGTGGCGGTCGAATACTCGACGGTGAACTACAAGGACGGACTTTGCATCGGGCCGGGCGGCGGGCTTGTCAGAAACTACCCCCATGTACCGGGGATCGACTTCGCCGGGACTGTCGAGAAATCCTCCGATCCCCGGTACAAACCGGGCGACAAGGTTGTGCTGACCGGCTGGCGCGTGGGTGAGGCGCATTGGGGCGGCTATTCCCAGAAGGCATCGGTCCGCGCCGACTGGCTGGTGCCGCTGCCAAAGGGCCTTACCACGCGGCAGGCGATGGCCGTGGGCACGGCCGGCCTGACCTCCATGCTCTCGGTCATGGCGCTGGAGGACCATGGGCTTCAGCCGGGCCACGGTCCGGTTCTGGTCACGGGCGCGGCAGGCGGTGTTGGGTCGGTCGCGGTCGCGATTCTCGCCAAGCTCGGTCACGAGGTTGCGGCTGTTACCGGGCGGCCCGAGACGGCGGACTACCTCAAAAGCCTTGGCGCGACGCAGATTGTGGCGCGGGAGGAACTTACCGAAGTGACGCGGAAGCCGCTTGAGGGCGAACAATGGGCGGGCTGCGTCGACGCGGTGGCGGGCGCCATGCTGGGCCGCGTGCTCAAGCAGATGAAATATGGCACCTCGGTCGCGGCGGTTGGCCTTGCCGGGGGCGCGGCCATCGAGGGCGCGCTGATCACGCCGTTCATTCTGCGCGGCGTCAACCTGCTGGGTATTGACTCGGTCATGCAGCCCTATGCCAACCGTGTGCGTGCATGGGACCGGATCGCGAAAGACCTGCCGATGGACAAGCTCGATTCAATGGTTCAGCCCGCGACGCTTTCCGATCTTCCCGGCCTTGGCCGCGACATCCTGAAAGGCCAGGTCAAAGGCCGCGTCGTTGTCGACGTGAACGCCTGAAGCCGAAAAGACCATGCGGTGGCTGGTTTCGGCCACCGCAAGGCGCGGTTAGTATCAGGGATCCAAGCCGATCTGCACGCCCCACTTTGCCTCGTTCCGCTCAATGGCGGCGATGCGTTCAACGGTTTTCGGATGGCTCATCAGCCAGGCCGGGGCACTGCCTGCCATACCGGTCAGGGATTCAAGCTTCTCGAACAGGGATTTCTGTGGCCCAGTGCCAATCCCGGACTTGACGAGAAGGGCCGAGGCATATTCGTCGGCCTCGTATTCATCCTGACGTGACAGCCGCGCGGCCAGCAGCGAGGTCAGGAACCCTGCCAGATAGACCCCGATCCCCGGCAGGAAGCGGCCAAGGACGGTCGCCAGCACAACCCGGATCGCGTTCTGCCCGGAAAAGTCGATCATCCGCCGCCGCGAATGGCCAAGCGCCACATGGCCCAGTTCATGGGCGATAACGCTTGTCATCTCTTCCGCCGTCACCGCGCCCTCGGTGTATTTCTGGTAGAAGCCGCGCGTGATGAAGATGCGCCCGTCCGGGGCGGCCAGCCCGTTCACCGGCGCGATTTCATAGATATGGACCGGCACCCGTTCAACGTCCAGCGCTTGGGCCAGCCGCCGGGTCAGCGCATTCAGCCGGGGATCGGCAAGTTCGCTCGATCGTTCGTCCAGCGTCCGTTTCGTCCGCCAGACCGAGAACCGGTAGAGGACGAGGCCATAAAGCACGGCAAGCAGTATCGGGGTGAGCTTCAGCATGGGTCCAATATGGGGGCGCGGCGGCGCGACGCAAAGTCCCTGTCAGGTCAGCGCCTTCATCGCCCGGCCGATCCCGTCCAGTGTCAGGGGAAACATCGCGCCGTCGAAGATCTGGCGGATCATGCCCACAGACTGGGTGTATTGCCAATGCCGTTCGGGCAGGGGGTTCAACCAGACATTGGCGGGCCAGTGTTCGCGGGCGCGGGTCAGCCAGACCTGCCCGGCTTCGGCGTTCCAGTGTTCGTTGGCGCCGCCGGGATAGGCGATCTCGTAGGGTGACATGGAGGCGTCGCCGACAAAGATCGCCTTGTAGTCGCCGCCATAGGTGCGCAGCACCTCCCATGTCGGGGTCTGCGCATCCCAGCGGCGGCGGTTGTCGCGCCAGACCCCTTCGTACAGGCAGTTATGGAAATAGTAGTATTCCAGATGCTTGAACTCGGCCCGGGCGGCGCTGAACAGTTCCTCGACCACCTTGATAAACGGATCCATGGAGCCGCCGACATCAAGAAACAGCAGGACCTTTACGGCATTGTGCCGCTCGGGCCGGGTCTTGACGTCAAGGTAGCCATGCTCGGCCGTGGCCCGGATGGTCTCGGACAGGTCCAGTTCCTCTGCCGCACCTTCGCGCGCCCAGCGGCGCAGGCGTTTCAGCGCGACCTTGATGTTGCGGGTGCCCAGTTCCACTGAATCGTCGAGGTTCTTGAAATCGCGCCGGTCCCAGACCTTGACCGCGCGCTGGTGTCGGCTTTCCTTCTGGCCGATCCGCACGCCTTCGGGATTGTAGCCATAGGCGCCGAAGGGCGAGGTGCCTGCCGTGCCGATCCATTTTGATCCGCCCTGATGACGGCCCTTCTGTTCCTCAAGCCGCTTTTTCAGCGTCTCCATAAGCTTCTCGAACCCGCCGAGCGCCTCGATCTGCGCCTTTTCCTCTTCGCTGAGGGTTTTCTCGGCCAGTCGTTCCAGCCATTCAGTGGGTAGCTCGATCGCCTCCAGCACCTGTTCGGCGCTGATTGCCTCCAGCCCCTTGAAGGCCTCGGCAAAGGCGCGGTCGAACCGGTCGAGATGGCGCTCATCCTTCACCATCGCGGTGCGTGCGAGATAGTAGAAGCCTTCGATATCGTAGGTGACAAGTCCCGCCGCCATACCTTCGAGAAAGCCCAGATATTCGCGCAAGGTGACCGGAACGCCGGTCTTCCGCAGGGTCTCGAAGAAGCGCAGGAACATCGGGCTCAGATCAGGCGGTGATATATGATCGTGGCGAAAAGGCCGAGGATCGCGAAAAAGATCGCATGGCTGCCCGCATATTGCAGCTTGTCCAGCCGATTGCCGCCACGCTTCGCGGCCCGGTACCAGCCGAGCGCCGCGCCGATGACGATGGCGGGAATGAAGATCATGGACGCCTCGCATTTTGCGCCGGGGAGAGGGCGGCGACGTTGAACAGACGTTCCTCCACCTCGGCATCGGAGGCGAAGCCATAGCGCGCCCAGCCAAGACTGTCGAGCCGGGCAGCCTGCGCTTCGCCCGTACGGCCCATGAGGTCGAGCGCCTCGGCCTTGACCATCAGGAGATTGGCGAGAAGGGCCGCGTTTTCCGCCTGCGCGACGACTCCCGTCGATTGGTCGACCAGCCGGACGGCCTGCTCCGGCGCCCCATTGGCCAAGGCGAAGACGGCAAGCTGCATGTCGGCATGGGCGGCCTGGAGGGCGAGACCGGGTTGGGAATGGTAAATCGCGGAGGCCTGCGCGAAGGCCAGCCGCGCGGCAGCAGCATCGTGGCCAAGGGTCAGACGACCGAGCGCCAGCCAGGCAAAGCCCGCTCGGGCGTCGCGCCAGCTGCGTGACAAGGCGATCTCAAGCGCGTCTCGGGCGGCCGCGCGACGGCGGGCGGGAAAAGTGCCGGGGCCGAGCGCGGTTTCGATGGCGTCGCCGAAGGCCGGGGGCGTCGGGTCGGCCGGCCCGGCAGAATGTCGTTCCCCCGCCGGATTGAGGCGCGCGAGCAGGTCGGGCAGCCGGGCGGCGACCTCGGCCCGGCGCATGCCATTCGCGAGGTCCGGTGCGTAATAGACCTTCAGCATCAGCATGTCGAAGCCGGTCAGCACGGTATGGATATTGTCGTCATTGAAGACGGAATCGGGCAGCCGGTAGAGGTCGTTCAAGGGGCCTAGTGCCTGGGCAAGCTCCTCGTGCAGGCAGTCGCGAATCTCCTGCGGGGCGGTGTCGTTGGGGATGAAGACGGCGCTTCGCGTGCGGACCGTCAGCGTCGTCCAGTCCAGCCGGTCGCGCCCGGCCCGGCGGTAATCCTCCCACGAACTGACGCGCGGTGCGACAAAACAGGCCGCGCGCGGCACAAGCCTCTGCATCGTGCGACGCGGCAGAAATTCGATCGTGACCTCGGCCTCCGCCCCCGTGGTACGGCGGATGGGAAGGCCTGTCTCGTTACGAAGGCGCGCCAGCAAACGGTCGAGATCGCCTGACGCGCTGGGGGGCACCGGGCCCGCCATGCGTACCCGGACCGGTCCCTCGTACCGGGTCAGCACAGGTAGATCGCGTCCGCTTTCCAGGCGGAAGGCGAGGTCGAGGAAGTCCTGCGCCATCTCGGCATTGGAGCGCGCGGGCGGCGTGGCACGGTGGGTCGTAAAGGTCCGCATCGGCGGCAGGTCAACATGTGAGATGACAGCGCGCGACGTTGCCGACCGGTCGGGCAGGGGGCTGCAGGCGGCCAAAGCCAGGCCAAGGCAGGCAACCACACGGACAGATAGAGACGCGATCATGCTGTCAGCACCCGGACCGGATGAGATGATTGCCGATATGCTTCTTCATAGGCCCTCACGCTCGCGCGCCGGGGTGAATCCCGGCTGGTTGAGGCTACCCGGTCTTCTCACCCATCGCCAGCCGCGCCACGGCACTATTTTTCACCGAAAACCCGTGCTAGCCCCGGCTGCGCGCCAGGAAGGCCAACCGTTCGAAAAGCTGTACGTCCTGTTCATTCTTCAATAGAGCGCCGTGAAGTTTCGGCAAAAGGCTTTTCGGGTCGCGCTTCAAGTCCTCCGGGGAAAGATCTTCGGCGAGAATCAATTTCAGCCAGTCGAGGACCTCCGAAGTCGAGGGCTTTTTCTTCAGACCCGGTGTTTCGCGAATCTCGTAGAACTGGGTCAGTGCGGTCGCAAGGATGTGGTCCTTGATGCCCGGGAAGTGGACGTTGACGATCTCTGTCAGCGTCTCGGCCTCCGGGAACCGGATGTAGTGGAAAAAGCAGCGGCGCAGGAAGGCGTCGGGCAGTTCCTTTTCATTGTTCGAAGTGATGATGATCACCGGTCGGTGCTTGGCCCGGATCGTCTCGCCCGTTTCGTAGACATGAAACTCCATCCGGTCGAGTTCCTGCAGCAGATCGTTTGGAAACTCGATATCGGCCTTGTCGATCTCGTCGATCAGGAGCACGACTTTCTCGTCGGCTTCAAACGCCTGCCAGAGCTTGCCCTTTCGGATGTAATTTTTCACGTCATGGACGCGTTCGTCGCCGAGCTGGCTGTCGCGCAGCCGGCTGACCGCATCGTATTCGTAAAGCCCTTGCGCCGCTTTGGTGGTCGATTTCACATGCCATTCGACAAGCTGGAGCCCAAGCGACTCAGCCACCTGCCGCGCCAGTTCGGTCTTGCCGGTTCCCGGTTCACCCTTCACCAAAAGCGGCCGTTCCAGCATCACTGATGCGTTCACGGCAACAGTCAGATCAGCCGTGGCAACATATCGGTCTGTGCCTTCGAATTTCATAATCTTTCCGCAACAATGACCCGTTTCGATCAGGCGACTCTTATCGGGGCCATCAATTTGCCGCAAGACATCGCTAGGGCTAGTGACAACCCCCGGTGCATGGGCTATTGGAGCGCCCGAGGAGTACCGGATGAAGATGGAAGATGTGAAATCAAGGTCCGGTGGGCAGAAGGGAGCGAAGATGAAGCCTGAGGTCTTTCTTCCCGACGATTATCGTCCGGCCGAAGACGAACCGTTCATGAACGAACGCCAGCTCGAATATTTCCGGCGCAAGCTGACCACCTGGAAGGAAGAGCTTCTGGAACAGTCGGCCGAAACCCTGGAAGGTCTCCAGGACAGCGCCCGCAATGTCCCAGACATCGCCGACCGTGCCAGCGAGGAAACCGACCGCGCGCTTGAACTGCGCACGCGGGATCGGCAGCGCAAGCTGGTGGCCAAGATCGATTCCGCCATGCGCCGGATCGAGAACGGCGAGTACGGCTATTGCGAGGTGACTGGCGAGCCGATTTCGCTGAAACGTCTCGATGCACGGCCGATTGCGACGATGACGCTGGAAGCGCAGGAAAAGCACGAGCGGCGCGAGCGGGTGCATCGCGACGACTGATCCCGGCGACGGGTCGGAGAGAAATTCGACGCCGGGGTCGCGAGGCTCCGGCGTTCTTGTATTTCAGCGGGGGCTGTCATGTTGAATGGTCGGTCGGTGACGATACTGGGCGCCGGGGTTGCGGGTCTTGCTCTGGCGCGGGCGCTGGCGCTTAAGGGCGCGAAGGTTACGGTGCTGGAACAGGCGCCCGAGCTACGCGAAGTGGGCGCCGGTCTGCAGATCACTCCGAACGGCGCCCGTGTGCTGGATGCGCTGGGCATTGGGGCAGACCTGCGGGCGCAGAGCATGGCGTCGCAGGCGGTTGAGCTGATCGACGGGGAAACGGGCAGCCCGGTGCTGAAACTCCCACTGGCAGGAAAGTCCATGGCGGGGCTCTTCCGGCTTGTCCACCGTGCCGATCTGATCACGCTGCTTGGCGAGGGCGCGCGGGCGGCCGGGGCAGAAATCCGCCTGTTGCAGCAGATCACCAACGTGACGCTCGGGAACCATCCGCCGCGCCTTAAGACCGCGCAGGGAGCCGAGATCGAGACCGAAATTCTGATCGGTGCGGACGGATTGCATTCCAAGGTCCGTCAGGCGCTGAACGGCACGGTTGCACCCTTCTTCACACATCAGGTGGCCTGGCGCGCGACGCTGCCGGCCGAGCCGGATATACGGCCCGTGGCGCAGGTCTTCATGGGCCCCGGGCGGCATGTCGTGACCTATCCCTTGCGGGATGGCCGTCTAAGGAACGTCGTGGCGGTTGAAGAACGTCACAAATGGGCCGAGGAAAGCTGGTCGCTGACCGACGACCCGTTGGCTTTGCGCATCGCCTTCGAGGAGTTTGTACCGGAAGTCCGACGCTGGCTCGACCGGATCGAACGGCCGAATCTCTGGGGCCTGTTCCGCCATCCGGTCGCAAAGAACTGGCACGGGCAGGGCGCCGCTATCCTCGGCGATGCGGCGCATCCGACGCTGCCGTTCCTTGCACAGGGGGCCAATATGGCGCTGGAAGATGCCTGGGTCCTGGCCGAGGCGCTGGCGGCGTCCGAGCCGGACACGGCATTTGCAAACTACCAGCGGATGCGCGAGGCGCGGGTGGCGCGAATAGTCGATGCGGCAAATGCCAATGCGAAGAACTACCACCTGTCCGGACTACGGCGCGATGTCGCGCATTTCGGGTTGAAGACACTGAACCGCATTGCGCCGGGAAAGGTAATGTCCCGCTTTGAATGGCTCTACGATCACGACGTGACCAATCCGGGCTGATAGCACGCGAACATTGTTCGAAAATCCATTGATTTTATTATAATAAAGCTTTTTGAGCTAGCGCCGTTCGCGCCAGCGGTCCTGTGCCTGCAGCTTCCAATACGTCAGTTGCGCGGCAATCAGCCCGGCTATTCCGCCAGCCCAGTCGAGCCCGAAGGACGTGAACATGCCAATCCGGTCGCTTTCGCCGATAATCGCCTCGGCCAGAACCTTCCCGGCGATGGCAGTCGTATTCAGCCCATGCCCGCCAAACGCGGTAATGTGCCAGACGCCGGGTGCCATTTGACCCACCTGCGGCATAAGGTGGCGCGAATACCCCATCAGGCCGGACCAGGCGAGTTCGGTTTTCAGATCAGAAAGTTGGGGAAACGCGCCCACCATCTCTCGCCTGAGTTGCCGGACGATGCCATCGGGCGTCGCGGCCCGTGTGGTGATCCTTCCGCCCCAAAGCAGTCGCTGGCCATCCTCCACCAGACGGTAGTAGTCGCCCGCCCGCCGGTCGTCATACATCGCTGCCCGGGTGTGGATGGCCCGGCCCAGCAGATCGGGCGCCGCTTCGCTCATCATGATGTAGGTCGCGATCGGCAGGATCGCACGCTTCAATCGGGGAAAGAGCGGTCCGGTATAGCCGCCCATGGCAAGGACCACCATAGGGGCCTCCGCCGATCCTTTTACCGTGGTCACGCGCTTCACCGGGGCCGACAGATCGTGCCCGGTCGCCGGTGAGCCCTCGTAAATCCGACCGCCAAGCCGTTCCACCTCTGACGCGATGCCGCGCAAGGTGTTCAGTGGGTGTATATGGAAGGCAGATGGATCGTGAAGCCCGTGGAAATACCGGTCACTTTCCAGATGCCCGGACAAAGCGGCGCGGTCGAGATAGCGCATCTCATAGCCGAAATCGCGGGCGAAATCGTCGGCATGGCGTTTCAGGTCATCCGCCCGATCGAAACGGCGCAGGCTGAGCAGGCCGTGTCCGGTCACGGCCCCGTCGATCTTCAGGTCCGAAATCGTGGCGCGAAGCCGTTCCACACCTTCGATGGAGAGGCGGTGGAGCTCCCGCGCGGCCTTTGGCCCGACACGGGAACGGATCGCGTCATCCCCGGCGGAAAAGGCCGGGCTGACGATTCCGCCGTTGCGCCCCGAGGCGCCGAAGCCGATGCGTTCAGCCTCCAGAACGATCACGTGTTTACCCGCGCGCGCCAGTTCCAGCGCGGTCGTCAGCCCGGCAAAACCGCCGCCGATGATGACTGCTTCGGCCTCTTCCACACCCGACAGTACGGGGCGCACCCGGCCTTCGCCCAAAGTGCGGCTGTAATAGGTGTCGGGATAGCGCATGGGTCAGGCGTCAAGTTCGATCCAAACCGGCACATGGTCCGAGGGCTTGTCGCGGCCGCGAACCTCCTTATCGATTCCGGTGCCACGCAAAAGATCGGCGGCCTGCGGCGACAGCAGCAGATGGTCGATGCGGATGCCGTTGTTCTTTTGCCAGGCACCTGCCTGATAATCCCAGAAGGAATAGTGGCCGGGGCGGCCTTCGCGGGCGCGGAACGCCTCGGTATAGCCGAGGTTCAGGATACGCCGGAAGGCGGCGCGGCTTTCGGGTCGGAAGAGCGCATCCTCGACCCAAGCCTCGGGTTTTGCCGCATCTTCAGCCTGGGGAATGATGTTGTAGTCCCCCGCCATCACCACGGGCATTTCATCCGAAAGCAACCTGATGGCCCGGTCTTTCATTCGCGCCATCCAGGCAAGCTTGTAGTCGTATTTCGGCCCCGGTGCCGGATTGCCGTTTGGCAGATAGAGGCCGCAAAGGCGCACCGCCGTCTTGCCCACCACCGTCGCCTCGATCCAGCGCGCCTGATCGTCGGCCTCGTCCCCCGGCAGGCCGCGTTCGACATCTTCCAGCGGCAGTTTCGACAGGATCGCGACGCCGTTGAAGCTTTTCTGCCCATGGGTTTCGACGAAATAGCCGCGATCTTCGAACAGCTCGCGCGGAAAAGCTTCGTCGACCGACTTGATCTCCTGCAAAAGCACCACGTCGGGCGACGCCTCGTCCAGCCATTGCGGCAGGGCCTCGACCCGCGCCTTGATGCCGTTGATGTTGAAGGTGGCGATCTTCATCTCTGTCCCCCGGGGCGGTTCGCGGCCATATTCGGCGCGATCGCCACGACGTGCAAGCAGGCTCCGCCGGGTTCAGATGGAGAATGAGGTGCCGCAGCCGCAGGACGAGGTGGCGTTTGGGTTCTCGACCACGAAACGCGCACCGATGAGTTCTTCGGAAAAGTCTATGACGGCGTTCGCGAGGAAGGGCAGGGACACCGCGTCTATCAGGACCTTCTGGCCTGAGCCCTCCAGCACCAGATCATCCGGTGCCGGGTCATCCAGCCGGATATCGTACTGAAACCCTGAACAGCCGCCGCCCTCAACCGCGATCCGAAGCGCCTTCGCCTCCGCACTGTCCGCGTTGATCTCTGCCAGCCGGGCGAAGGCCCGGTCGGTCACTTTCGGCGGCAGGGTAAGGTCCATGTCCAATAGCCCGTGTCAATTCCTCGGTAATCCACATATATGATGGGGTCAGTAAGACGACAAGAACAGGCGCCATGACCCTTGCCCCCTATGCCTGCCAGCCCGATGAAAGCCGAGGCAGGCTCTATCCGGAACGCATGTCCACCTTCCGCTCGCCCTTCCAGCGCGACCGCGACCGGATCATTCACTCCTCGGCCTTCCGGCGGCTGAAGCACAAGACGCAGGTCTTTGTAGAACATGAGGGCGATTATTACCGCACGCGGCTGACCCATACGATCGAGGTGGCGCAGGTCGCACGCACCATAGCGGGAACTCTGGGGTTGAACGTGGAACTGGCCGAGGCCGTGGCGCTGGCCCATGACCTCGGCCATCCGCCCTTTGGCCATACCGGCGAGGATGCGCTGCATGACCTGATGGCACCCTATGGCGGCTTCGACCACAACGCACAGGCGATCCGCATCGTCACCCGGCTGGAACGCCACTATGCCGATTTCGACGGGCTCAACCTGACATGGGAGACGCTTGAAGGCATTGCCAAGCACAACGGCCCGGTCATCGGCCCCCATGCCAGTGGATCACATGCGGTGAAGGAGGGCGGAGAGATGCCCTACGCGCTGGCCGAATTCAACGCCGAATACGATCTGGAACTGCACACCCATGCCTCGGCAGAGGCGCAGGTTGCGGCGGTGGCCGACGATGTCGCCTACAATCATCACGACCTGCATGACGGGCTGCGTGCAGGCCTTTTCACCGAGGCCGACCTGATGGACCTGCCCGTCACCGGCCCCTGTTTTGAGGAGGTGGACAGGCTCTATCCCGATCTCGACCCCAGCCGCCGCCGTCATGAGGCGCTACGCCGCGTCTTCGGCGTAATGGTGGAGGATGTGATTGCCGTGGCCCAGAACCGCCTTGCCTCCAGCCAGCCGCAATCTGCGCAGGCGATCCGCGACATGGACGGACCGATCATCCGCTTTTCCAAGCCGCTTTACCAGAACCTGAAGGCGATCAAGTCCTTCCTCTTCACCCGCATGTACCGAGCGCCCTCGGTCGTCGAGGAACGCCAGCGGGTGACAGCAATGATCAACGACCTCTTCCCGCTATTCATGGGTGACCCCGCGCTCTTGCCCGCCGAGTGGCGCGCCGATGTGGCCCGTGTCAGAACCGAGACCGACCTCGCCCGCGTCGTGCTGGACTACGTCGCGGGAATGACCGACCGCTTCGCGATCCAGGAGCATGAGCGGCTTGGCTGTGGCAAGGCGGGCTGAGCCGTGGCCCGGCGTAGCTTCACCACCAGTCTTCCTGCGCCTTATCTGAAGCGGGTGGCGGTGGATGTGGACAGGTTCGACCCGGAGCAGGGATACCCGTTCGATCTTCCGTGGCTCGGCGCTGACTTCGAACTGAACTTCACCACGCCCGTGACGGTGTTCGTCGGTGAGAACGGCACCGGCAAGTCAACGCTGATCGAGGCCCTGGCCGCCATGGCGGGCTACGACGAGGCGGGCGGTGGCAAAGGCTATGCGCCGGTTGACCACAGCCGGGCTATCGACAAGAGCGGTGCGGCCTTGGGCGGCGCCCTCAGAGGCGGATGGCTGCCGAAGGTGACCAACGGATGGTTCTTCCGGGCTGAAAGTTTCTACTCGGTCGCGCGCTATCTGGACGAGGTTCAAAGTCCGAACGCCGATTTCCTCTCATGGTCGCACGGCGAGGGGTTCATCCGGTTTTTCACCGAACGCTGCCAACAGCAGGGGATCTATTTCCTCGACGAGCCCGAAAGCGCGTTGTCACCACGGCGGCAACTCGATCTTCTTCGACTGCTGAATGACGTCCAGACGAACGCGTCATCGCAGGTGATTATGGCGACGCACTCACCGATCCTGATGGCGCTGCCGGGCGCTCGCCTTCTAGAGATCACCCGATTCGGGCTTGAGGAAACGGCATTTCAGAACACCCGCCACTTCCGGCTCTATCGCAACTTCGTCACGGAGCCGGAGGATTTCATTGAAGAAGCCCTGCGCGGTGAATGGTAGGTTGCGCCTTACCCGTCTGGCTTGTCGTCCTTCGATCTTCCGAGAATGTAGCCCGCGATGGTGCCGATCAGGCCATAGACTGCTGAACGGTCGGCGATGCTTGTATCTGGGATGAAAGAGATCATCACCACGGTGGGAATAACAAGGCATACTGTCAGGATGCGGATGTTGTTTTCGGCCAAGGCCACGTTGTGGCGGACCATGACATAACCTACCAGAAACAGCGCAACGGCAGCGATCCCGATCACGCCGACAAGCGCAATGGTCTGATGCATGGTGACAGCCTCGTCCATGGAATTGCCCCCTCTGAAATCGAATAGCTGACCTGAATTCCGTCAGCGTAGCATGACAGGGAAGAGCGGCCAAATCCGCACTCGTCTTGCCTTCTGCTTTGGAGGCGGATCAAACTCGCGGCAGGTCGCAAACGGAGGGAACCAAGATGACAACGGCAGACAAGGTAGCGGTCATCACCGCGGGTGGCAGCGGTATGGGCGCGGCTTCGGCTCGCAGGCTCGCCGCTGATGGCTACCGCGTCGCGATCCTTTCGTCTTCGGGCAAGGGTGAGGCCCTGGCCAGCGAACTCGGCGGGTTCGGTGTCACCGGCTCGAACCAGTCGACGGAAGATCTCGCGCGGCTCGTCGACGGCACGATGGATCGCTGGGGACGGATCGATGTCCTCGTCAATTCGGCGGGCCACGGTCCCCGCGCGCCGATTCTGGAGCTTTCAGACGAGGACTGGCACCGGGGCATGGAGGTCTATTTCCTGAACGCGGTGCGCCCGACGCGCCTGGTCACACCGCATATGCGGAAACAGAAGGGTGGAGTGATCCTCAACATCTCCACCTTTGCGGCCTTCGAACCCGACCCGACCTTCCCGACCTCGGGCGTATTCCGCGCGGGTCTCGCGGCTTTCACAAAGCTCTTTGCCGACAGATATGCGTCGGAAAATATCCGCATGAACAACATCCTGCCCGGCTTCATCGACAGCCTGCCGGAAAAAGAGGAATTCCGCACCCGCATCCCGATGGGCCGCTACGGGCAAGAAGAGGAGATAGCCGCAACCATTGCCTTCCTCGCCTCCGACGGCGGAGGTTACATTACAGGTCAGAACATTCGCGTTGATGGCGGCATCACGCGGTCGGTCTGAGCCATGGCCATTGGAGGCGCGGCAAAATCGGGCCGCGCCGTCTGATCCTTGTCGGCGTGGCCGGGTTCTTCTGCGTGTGTCTGCCTCCAGCGCGAATTGTAGCGGGCGCGTTTATCTGGCCGTTGGATTTCCTTCCGATCCTGGCCAAGGCCG
>JAUIDM010000435.1 GCA_030428915.1 Alphaproteobacteria bacterium
GCGCGGCGGAACGGTCCCGGTTATTGCGGCTGGAATAGTCGAGATGGACGTTGACCACGGTGAAGGGCCGGCTGCCGTCAAGGGGCGCGAAGCGCACCCAAGACGTGAACGCTGGATAGGAGCCGTCAAACGTGCGCGAGTAGATCGTGTCGGGCGTTTCCGAGAAGAAGAACCACCCCTGATCCGCGACCGTGAAGCGGTCTGTGCGGTAAAAGATCGGTTGTGTCGAGGGGAAGGCCCACCAGTCCCCCACGGCAGCGGCGGCATAGCCGGGGTTGTGTTCAAGCAGGTAGGCGCGGGCCAAGTTCACCGTGTCGTCATCGCTGCCCTCGAAGGTCTCCATTTCCTGGAACGCAACGATGTCGGCGGAAAGCGCCTTGAATGCCTGGTCGAGCGCGTGCTTGCGCCTGTGCCAATCGCTGACGGACCAGCGACCCTCGGTCTTCTCGGCCAGAATGTAATGCACATTATGCGTGGCAATACGGACGGTACCGGCCTGCTGCGGTGGTAGCGGCGCGGTGCCGGAATTGGCAATGTGGAGCCCGCAGGCCAGCAGTGTCAGGATCAGAAACCCTGCACCTGCAAGTTTCAGAAGCACCTTCATGGGTGCCCAGTGTAGCCGATCCCGCAAAAGGCTCAAACGCTGGGGCCGGTCATCACTCCATTTCGATGGTTCCGGGCGGTTTCGACGTCACGTCATACATGACCCGGTTCACGCCCTGCACCTCGTTGATGATCCGCGTCGCGGTTTCGCCGAGGAAATCGTGGGTGAAGGGGTAGTAGTCGGCGGTCATGCCGTCCACGCTGGTCACCGCGCGCAGCGACAAGGCGTAGTCGTAGGTCCGGCCGTCGCCCATCACGCCCACTGTCTTCAGCGGCAGGATCGCCGCAAAAGCCTGCCAGATTTCGTCGTAAAGCCCGTGCTTGCGGATCTGGTCGATATAGACCGCATCGGCCTGCCGCAGGATGTCGAGCTTTTCGCGGGTGATCTCGCCGGGGCAGCGAATGGCAAGACCGGGGCCGGGGAAGGGGTGGCGGCCAATGAACTTCTCCGGCAGGCCAAGTTCGCGGCCAAGGGCGCGGACCTCGTCCTTGAAGAGCTCACGTAGGGGTTCGACCAGTTTCAGTCCCATCTTCTCCGGCAGGCCGCCGACATTGTGGTGCGACTTGATCGTCACCGACGGTCCGCCAGAAAAGCTGACGCTTTCAATGACGTCGGGGTAGAGCGTGCCTTGGGCGAGGAACTCCGCCCCGTCGATCTTGCCCGCCTCGCGCTGGAAGACATCGATAAAGAGCTTGCCGATGGTCTTGCGCTTGACCTCGGGGTCCGAGACACCCTCGAGCGCGCCGAGGAAGAGGTCGGCCTCATCGGCATGGACCAGCGGGATGTTGTAGTGGTCGCGGAACATGGTGACGACTTCGTCGGCCTCATTGAGGCGCAGAAGTCCGTGATCGACGAAGACGCAGGTCAGCTGGTCGCCAATCGCCTCGTGGATGAGGATCGCGGCAACCGAACTGTCGACCCCGCCCGAGAGGCCGCAAATGACGCGCTTGTCGCCGACCTGCGCGCGGATCTTTTCGATCGCATCGTCCTTGTAGGACGCCATCGTCCAGTCACCGGTGAAGCCTGCGAGGCGTACGAAGTTCTCGTAAAGCTTCGCGCCCTTCGGCGTGTGATGTACTTCGGGGTGGAACTGCACGGCGTAAAAGTTGCGTGATGTGTCCGCCGTGATAGCAAAGGGCGCGTTAGGCGAGGTGCCGTAGACTTCGAAGCCCGGCGCGATCCGGCTCACATGGTCGCCGTGGCTCATCCAGACCTGTTCGCGGCCTTCCGCGAACCAGCCCTCAAGCAGAGACAATTTCACATCCTTCGGCGTGACATAGGCCCGGCCGAATTCGGCGGTGCCATGACCGCGCTCCACCTTGCCGCCGAGGCAATGCATCATCACCTGCTGGCCGTAGCAGATGCCAAGAATCGGCACGCCGAGATCGAAGACGCCTGCGGGCGGCATCGGTGCACCGTCGGCAAAGACCGAGGAGGGACCACCCGAGAAAATCACCGCCTTCGGGGCGAAGTCCTTGAGGAAGGCGTCATCCACCCGGTTGAAGGGATGGATTTCACAATAGACGTTCAACTCGCGCAGGCGCCGCGCGATGAGCTGCGTGACCTGAGAGCCGAAGTCGATGATCAGAAGACGTTGATGCGCGTGTGTCATGGCGGCGGAATATTGTCTCTCATGCGCCGACGCAAGCGCCTTGGGGCGGTGCCGGGGGCGCTGCCCCCGGACCCCCGAGGTATTTCAGGCAAGATGAAGGGGGATCACGCCGCTTTCGCCTCCGCCCGCAGCAGCATTCCGTAAAGATCGCGCGGATCGTCGGGATCGGCGATCATGTCCAAAGGCTCACTGTAGGGCAGGGTCTGCAACTGATCGTGAATAAAACGGAGCGCCGAGAAATCCTCGATCGCGAAGCCGACCGAGTCGAACAGCGTGATCTGGCGCGGATCGCTGCGGCCTTTGGCGGTGCCGGTCATGACCTGCCACAGTTCGGTGACCGGATGATCCGGGGCCAGTTGCTGAATTTCCCCCTCGATCCGGGTCTGGGGCGGGTATTCCACGAAGATCTGCGACCGCAGCAGGATATCCTTGTGCAATTCCGTCTTGCCCGGGCAATCGCCGCCGACCGCGTTGATGTGAACACCCGCACCCACCATGTTGTCGGTCAGAATCGTGGCATATTGCTTGTCTGCGGTGCAGGTCGTGATGATGCCCGCGCCTTCCATCGCCTGCTCCGCGCTTTGGTAGGCAGTGATGGACAGGCCCGAACCCGCGAGGTTGCGGCTGCATTTCTCCGTTGCGGCCGGGTCGATGTCATAGAGACGGACATGGGTGACGCCGCAGATCGCCTTGAAGGCCAGCGCCTGGAATTCGGCCTGCGCACCGTTGCCGATCATCGCCATCGTAGTCGCGTCCTTCGGCGCAAGGTGCTTTGCCGCAAGCGCAGACATGGCGGCGGTCCGCAAGGCCGTCAGGATCGTCATTTCCGTCAGAAGGAT
>JAUIDM010000045.1 GCA_030428915.1 Alphaproteobacteria bacterium
GGTCTCCAAGACGATTGTTGCCGCACTGACGGGCGTCGCCCTCGATCGGGGCGAGATCCCTTCGCTTGATGCTACACTGGCCGAACTTGCGCCCCGGTTGATCCCCCGCGGCGCCGACCCGCGGGTAAGGGACATCACGGTCGAGCATCTGGTGACGATGCAGGCCGGACTGGAGCGTACATCAGGTGCGAATTACGGTGAGTGGGTCAGCAGCGCGAACTGGGTCAGCGACGCGCTCGGTCGGCCTTTTGTGGCCGAGCCGGGCAGCCGGATGCTCTATTCGACGGGCTCGTTCCACGTTCTCGGTGCGGTGCTTTCGGAACGCTCCGGAAAAACCCTGTTGTCACTTGCGCGCGAGCGTCTCGGCCGGCCGCTGGAAATCGACATCCCGGCCTGGACCCGAGATCCACAGGGGCGCTATCTCGGCGGCAATGAAATGGCGCTGAGCCTTCCCGCCATGGTGCGGTTCGGAGAACTGTACCTGAACGGCGGCCGGAGGGACGGGACACAGGTGCTTGGTAGCGACTGGGTAACGCAGTCGTTGCGTCCCCGCACCCGCTCTCCCTTTTCCGGGCTCAGCTACGGATACGGCTGGTTCATCGGCGCCGCAAGCGGCCATTCCTATGCGCTGGCGCGCGGTTACGGCGGGCAGGTAATCTGTATTGTGCCGGACCTTGGGCTGAGCATTGCCATTACCTCCGATCCGACTCAACCGGCCCGCAGCGAGGGGTACTTCGGAGACCTTCTGGCGCTGATCGAAGAATCCATCATCCCAATGGCCCAGAGCGATGGCGGCTAAACCGTCGTTTTCCTTCGCCTGCCCGCTCGGCTGAAATCGCGGCCCGGGTCCTCTCGATTGTGTCTCGCGCCGATCGCGCTAAGATCGAACAGATGAGCCTGTTCACATTGCTCCTCTGCCTTTTCCTGGCCGGACAGGCCATGGCCCAAGCCCAGCGCGAGGCGGGTCTGGAACTGGTACTGCTTGCCGATGCCTCGGGCTCAATTGACGCTGAAGAACTCGCCTTTCAACGGCAGGGCTACGCTCTGGCCATGACCGACCCTCAGGTCCTATCCGCCATCGAGACCTCTCTCCACGGCAACATCGCCGTGACCTATGTGGAATGGGCGAGCAACACTGCCGTCGTGGTTGATTGGATGATCGTAGACGGCATGGACAGCGCGCGAGCCTTCGCCGATGCACTGGCCGCCCCGTCCCGACAGGCCTATGGCAGCAACGCGATCGGCAGCGCGTTGCTCGACGCGAAACGGTTGATCGAGCGGAACGACATCGCGGCGCCACGTGCGGTAATCGACTTCTCCGGCGACAGCATCCGAAACTCGTCGGGACCCTCGATCAGCGACGCGCGCGAGGAGGTGCTCGCTGCCGGCATCACGATCAACGCCTTACCGATCCTGCACCCGGAAGACGGCCGTCGGGCCGGCGCCAACCTTGAGGAGGAATATTCCAGACACATCATCGGTGGACCGGGCGCCTTCATGGTGACGGCGGAAGGACGGGATACCTTCGCAGAGACCGTGCGGCGAAAGTTGGTGCTCGAAATCTCCGGGCTGACACCGGACGTCGAAAGAACTGCCGCCTGCTGCGACCAAGCAACAACACGCCGTCAGCCATGAGGCGGAGCGTCGCGTGTGGCGCCTGACCTCATTCTTACATGTCCCAACCTGGTCGCGAATCTCGGAAACGTGAAATCCGCGTCGCAACGAAACGACATCCGGCAAGGGTCCGATCCAAGTCGGCTTCAACGTGGCCTATCTCGGCCCTGCTGCGGTCGCCTGCCGTTCATTCACTCCGGAGCTTTCGACGAGTTGCGATCTTAGCGGGGGACGGTCACTTATGTGGTGTTGGCCGGGACGCGATGCCCAGCCGGGCCTTCCTGTCATCATCCACCCCAAGTGTCGGACAATGTGAAGCCATGTGGAAATGGGTCGGTCGGATCGAGTCCCACCTGAGTGATCGCGTATATCCAGCATTGCCCTGAAACCCTGTTCTGGGCCGCCTTGAAAGGCCCAACTAGTGTCTCACCTCTGAACTCGGTCACGAATTCCCCGCCGATGATCGAGCGGGAGATCCGTTTCTCCCCAGGCTGGACCAGCCCGTCGGCATGCGCCACGGCCATCTGCGAGCTGGACCCGGTGCCGCATGGTGATCGATCCGCCCGGCCAGGGCGGAGCGTGGTGCACGTGCGGACCGCGCCGTCCGGTTCGGGACTGCGGAACATGACATAGGCCAGCCCGTCGAGCGCCGGTGTGGTCGGATGTGGCGCCGGCTCGACCGCGGCGATCAGGGACCGGAGCGCGACGCCCACCTCTGCCAGTGCGCGTGCGCTCTCGGGCGTGATCGTCAACCCGATCTGGTCCACATCCACCAGAGCATAGAATACGCCACCGAAGCAGAGGTCATAGGTTACCGCCCCCCAGGCCTCGGTCTCGATCACGGCGGCTTTCCTCGCGACGAAGGCGGGTGGCATATCCAGCGTTACCCGGATCACCTTGCCATCCTTGCATTCGGCCAATGCGCGCACCGGTCCTGCGGCGGTGTCGAGAGTCACACTTGTCTCCGGCTCGCGCATTGGTTTCATGCCGGTTTCAAGGATCGCGGTGACCGCGCACATCGCATTTGAGCCGGACATTGCATGCGCCTGGTCAGGTTGCAGGACAATGAAACCAGCATCAGCTTCCGGAAGGGTTGGCGGCACCAGCAGGCAAAATGACCCGGCCGGGCCCGAGCGAGGCTCGGAACAGAGAAACCGGCGCAGGCTGTCATCCACCTTGTTCAGATGTGTAAGCTTGTCGGCCATCGTGTCCCCGGGGATATCGAGCACACCGGCGGTGATCACCCGCCCGATCTCTCCGGCGCAGTGAACATCCACGGTCTGAAGGGTACGGTTCCATCGCAAGGTCTGATCTCCTTCAGAACCGGTCGATCCGGTAGGGGCGTAAATCAAGCTCTGGTGTCTCGCCCGCGATCAGACGCCCCATCAAACGCGCGCACGTCGCGGCATAGGTCAATCCAAGATGGCCATGTCCAGTCGCGTAGTAAACGCCTGGCACCTTGGCAGAGGCCGACATGACCGGGATCGTATCGGGAAAGGCCGGACGGTGGCCCATCCATTCGCTGATCCCCTCGACCCTCAGATTGGGCAGGGCCTCGCAGGCGCGTTTCACGGTTATCCTGGCGCGTCGATAGTCTGGCGGCGCATCAAGACCCGCCATCTCGACCGTACCGCCGATGCGGATGCCTCCTGCCGTGGGCGTAACCATGAAGGCTCGGGCGGGCCAAATGATCGAATGGGCAAGCCGAAGACCCGGTGCCATGATCTGCGTGTGATAGCCACGCTCGGTCTCAAGCGGCATGGTCTCGCCAAGAAGCCGCGCCAGCCGCGCCGAATAGGCCCCGGCGGCGATTACCACCGTGTCGCCTTCCATGACCCTGCCGTCGCCAAGCCTGACCCCTGATATCTGGGCGGATCGCGTGAAGCCCGTGACATCGGCGCGGCATATTTCGCCCCCCAGCCCCACGAAGCGTTCCGCCAGCCGGGTCACATAGGCATAGGGATCGCGCAGCGAGCGGTTATCGGGCAAAAGCACCGCCTTGCCGATCGCGGGCGTAACCTCGGGCTCCAGCGCCCTGAGATCGCTGGGGCCGAGAATCTCATGGGCAAAGCCGAAGCGTTCGAGAATCTCTATATGGTCCCGGTCGGCACGGTATTCGGTCTCGTCCGTGTATAGCGACAGGCAGCCGGTTTCGGTCATGTCCTCCGATGTGCCGATCTCGCGCAATAGCGCCTGTGTATCGGCGAGTGCTCGTGCGCAAAGTGCGGCGCCCGCCGCTTCCAACGCCCACAGACGGCCTCGGCGCGATGCGGCAAGGAAACGAAGAAACCAGGGGAGCAGACGGGGCATGTAGGCCGGGCGCACATGGACCGGGCCTTCGGGGTCCAGAAGCCACCCCGGGATCTGCCGCCAGACCGACGGCCGAGAGGCCGGCATGAACTCGGTCACGGCGATCGAAGCCATGTTGCCGTACGAGGCGCCGCGACCAGGCGCGTCGCGATCGATCAGAATAACCTGCCGACCCCGTCTTTGCATTTCATGCGCGATGGCAGTGCCGATCACGCCCGCACCGACAACGATGATGTTTTGCTTGCCCTTGTTCACCGACCGACCCACCCCGGTTTGCCGAAAGTACGCCTTAACTGATCAGGATCGGTTCCATCGCCGCACGGAATTCGGCCTTTTCTTCTTCAGTCAGCGGCCCAAGCGGCGCGCGGCACTGGCCAACTGGCAGGCCCTGCAACTCGCAGCCATATTTGATCTTCTGTACGAATTTTCCGGATTCGAGGATGTTCATTGCGCGGTAAAGCGTCCGCATCATCTCACGCGCCTGCGACAGGTCCCCTGCCCTGTAGGCGCGGTCAAGATCGCAGCAGGCGCGGGCCATGCAGTTCGATGGACCGCAGATCCAAGCATCCGCCCCCCAGAACATGAAATCGAGAGCGATGTCGTCAGATCCCGAAACCAGCTGAATTTTGCCCGCGTAGCGGCTTGAAATCGCGATGGCGCGCTGCAACGAGCCCGAGCTTTCCTTGATGCCGACGACGCGCGGATTGTCGGCGAAATGGTCCATGAGTTCGAAGCTGATATCGGCCCCGTCCTTGAGCGGGTAGGAATAGAGCACGATGTTCACGTCGACCGCGTTCAGCACCGTCTCGTAATGCCGGATGAGTTCGGCCTGCGTCGGACGTGTGTAGAAGGGCGGTGCCAAAAGCACCGTGTCATAGCCGATATCCTTCGCGATCTGCGTCTGTTCGATCACTTCGCGCGTCGCGGGGGCATTGGTTCCCGCGATCAGCAGTTCATCGGAATTGGCGAAATCCTTGACGAACTGAAGCACCGCCCGGCGCTCTGCGGTCGATTGGCTGAAATATTCCCCTGTCGAGCCATTTGGGACCCAGCCAGTCACGCCGCAGTCGCGGAAGTGGGCCAGCAACCGCTCGAACGATTTGAAATCGATCCGGTCGTCGTCACCGAAAGGCGTGACGAGCGCGGGAAGCACGCCCGAGAGTTTGACGTTGTAGCTCATGGCAACTTCCTTTCGCGCGGGGCATTTGTCGACATAATGTCGTCAAATCACATGTCGACAAATTGCCGACAAGTCAATATCCGTAGCAGTCAGACTGGCGAGGCCGTTTGCAGGAGCGCGACGAAAATGAAGGAAGTTCCGCAAGATGGCACCAGGCACGGAAAGGGTTCCGGTGCGAAATTCGTTTACGACACCCTGAAGCACGAGATCCTGTCCCTCACACTCGCCCCCGGCATTCCGCTGGATGAAACCTCGCTCGCCGAAAGATTCGCGTTGTCACGCTCGCCCGTTCGCGAGGCGCTGGTGAGGCTTTCCGCCGAGGGGCTGGTCGTAATGCTGTCCAACCGCTCGACATTGGTGGCCCCGATCGACGTGGCGGGCTTTCCCCGCTATGTCGAAGCGCTGGATTTCTTGCAGCGTATCAACACACGCCTCGCGGCACAGAACCGGACCGAGGACGACTTGGCGGAAATGCAGGACGCAGCCCGGGCGTTCGATCGTGCGACCGCCAAGAACGACTATCTCGCCATGTCTGCTACCAATCGCGACTTCCACATGGCGATCGCCAAAGCGGGCCGGAACCCTTACCTTGCCCGTTCCTATGGCCAGTTGCTGGACGAAGGCCGCCGTATACTCCACATGCATTTCGACTTCCTGCGAGCCTCGACAGCCGAACGACTGCTTGGCTCCGAACATGCCGACATGATTGCCGCGATCCGGGACCGGAATGTCGGGCGCGCCGACAATCTGGCCCATATGCACACCCGCCAGTTCCATGACCGCTTCGTCGATTTCCTGAGCGCGTCCTACACGACTGAATTCGACTTCGATCTGTCGGCGATTGGACGCAATGACGCTTAGGTATCGGGTCATGAGTGACCCAGACGTACCGACAATCATGGCAGCCACAAATGTATTCAGCACCCCGCTTAAACAACTGCTTTGAGAATGCCGAGCGCGACGCGTGACTGCTCGGCGAAGGTACGAATTGCGCCGTGAGCGGACCAGAGAGGACGCGTAACTGCAATACGCAGCTATGGAGTGACAACCGTCCGCGAAATTTTTGCCTATTCCAGATCTGTCTGAATCCAGCGCGGAGAGTGGTGGATGTCGATAGTTTGCAGTCGGCCCGGCCCGGCATTCTCAAATCGATGCGGAACTCCCTTGGGGCCGAGAACGACGTCACCCGCCGCCGCGTCGATCACTTGGTCCCCGACGAAGAACCTGGCCCGCCCCGAAATCACGATAAAGGTTTCGTCATATGGATGGACGTGAAGGCGGGGCCCCTCGCCCGCAATGTCAGTGCCATAGGTCAGAACCGTGACCTGCCCTCCCAAAGCCTCTCCGTTGACAAAGCCGCGCCATGGCGCAGACGTCTGGACGTCGAAGAGAACCGCCTTGGCAGGTGGGCGCCCGTCGGGCTCCACCGTGTCGGGATCGAAGTCTGCGCGGGTCATCGCCTCATCTCCTTGATCGCTACAGCCGTAGCATGTGTCCCCTACCCATTAAGCACAAGCGACCGGAACATCTGTCCCGCTTAGTCACGCACGACGGCATCGTTTCGCAAGTCGCGTGAAGGTCAGGTTTCCCCTTCCCCCGGTCGGACTTGGTCAACGGGTCGTGTGACAGGAATACCGAATAGCACATTCACCGTCGCAGAAGCCTGGATCAACGCCATCGCTTCCCAAGCGACCTAGGTTTCCGCATCGTGTAGGGGTCAAAACAGAACTTCAGCGATCCCCGGTGCTTTGGTGCCGAGTCTTCGGACGACCCGATTGCCGTCTTGTTCTTCGTCGGCGCCCAACTGTTCATGCCGATCGCTATCATGCTGGATTCATGTAGTGACTCCCTCAGCCGATTTGCGCAACAAGGTCGAAGATCATTGCGCGATGGCCCCGCCGTCGGTCGGCAAACAGGCGGTTCTGCTCCAATTCGGCAGGGCGACCGTCCGTCCAACAGGTTCCTAATCCGCCCCCGTCGCGCCAAGATCGCGCGACACGCGGCGGGCGGCGGCGCGGACGAGGTCGCCGATCCGGCCGATCTCATCTGCCGGCATCCTGTGCGTCGGTCCCGAAATGGAAATGCCAGCCACCGCCTTGCCGTAGCCATCAAGGATCGGCGCGGCGACACAGCGCATTCCAGTGGTGCGTTCCTCGTCATCATAGGCGTAACCGGCGGTCTGGATCCGGTCCAGTTCCTTGCGCAGCGCCTCCGCCGAGGTGATGGTCTTTTTGGTAAATCGCTCCAGCGGCCGTGCGCGCAGGAAATCCTCGATCCGGCCAGGAGCATGGCAACTCAGAAGCGCCTTGCCGATACCCGAGGCATGCATCGGCGACAACATGCCCGGCGGAAAGAAGGCGCGGATCGTTTCCTGCGTCTCGACCTGAGCCACGAACATAACGGCGCCGCCCCTTTCGATTCCGAGATTGGAGGTTTCGCCCGTCGCTTCCATCAGGTGCCGCATGGCAGGCTGGCTGCGCTCGATCACATTGTTGCGTCGCAGGAACGCCGAACCGAGGCGAAAGGTCGTTGCGCCGACATGCCAGAGCTGGCTCTGGGGATCAGTTTCGACCATGCCGCGCGCTTCCAGCGTCGTCAGCACTCGGTACATGGTGGCAGGCGACTGGCCGAGATTCTTGGCGATGTCGGTAAGGGTCATGCCCTTGCCCGCGGCCAGCGCGTCGAGCACGTCGAGCGCCCGGTCGAGCGACTGTATCTTCGACTGCGCAGCAGCCCCGGAAAACCCCCGCGGGCGCCCTTTTCGGGGCGTGTCACGCTCCATTCCTCACCTCTTCCGACATAAGCTAAAGCTCTTTCTCGATAAGTGTGAAAATCACATTCTGCCAGTGAAAAACTCAACCAATTGATATTAAATAATTTAACAATGAAATTCATCCAATGAAAAATGATTTCAAAAAAATTGTCGACTTGGCAACCGCGCCTTATGGTGAACCTAATCGCCATAGGAGGGCCCAGACATGAGCTTTCAGAACCCCGTCTTCATCCCCGGTCCGACCAACATGCCGGAAGAGATCCGCAAGGCTTGCTACATGCCGACGATCGACCACCGGTCGCCGGTCTTCGGCAAGATCCTCAACCCCTGCCTCGACAATGTCCGCGAGATTCTAAAGTCGAAGACGGCAAAGATCTTCATCTATCCTTCTACCGGCACCGGTGGCTGGGAAACGGCGATCTCCAACACGCTGTCGCCGGGGGACAAGGTTCTGGCGGCGCGGAATGGCATGTTCTCCCATCGCTGGATCGATATGTGCCAGCGGCATGGGCTTGACGTCCAGATCGTCGAGACCCCCTGGGGCGAGGGCCTGCCGGCCGATCGCTACGAGGAGATTCTGGCCGCAGACACGGGCCATCGGATCAAGGTCGTGCTGGCCACCCACAACGAAACCGCGACCGGCGTGAAATCCGACATCGCCGCAGTGCGCCGCGCGCTTGACGCCGCAAAGCACCCCGCGCTGCTCTTCGTCGATGGCGTGTCCTCCATCGCCTCGATGGACTTCCGATTTGACGAATGGGGCGTGGATGTCGCCGTGACCGGCAGTCAGAAGGGCTTCATGCTTCCTGCGGGCCTCGCCATTCTCGGCTTCTCGGACAAGGCGATTGCCGCATCTAAGACCGCGAAACTGCCGCGCACCTTCTTCGATATCGAAGACATGGCGAAAGGCTACGCCAACAACGCCTTCCCCTACACGCCCCCGGTCGGGCTGATGAACGGGCTGAAGCTGGCCACGGACATGCTGCTGGAGGAAGGGCTGGAAAATGTCTTCGCCCGCCACCATCGCATCGCGGAAGGCGTGCGTCGCGGTGTCGAAGCCTGGGGTCTGAAACTCTGCGCTGCTAGCCCCGAGGTCTATTCTGACACAGTCAGCGCGATCCGTACGCCCGAGGGCTTTAACGCGACCCAGATCGTCACCCATGCCGCCTCCAAGTACGGTGTCGCCTTTGGCGTTGGCCTCGGCGAGGTCGCGGGCAAGGTCTTCCGCATCGGTCATCTGGGTATGCTGACCGACGTACTGGCGCTGTCGGGCCTTGCCACGGCCGAGATGGTGATGGCCGATCTAGGGCTCGATGTGAAACTCGGCTCCGGTGTCGCGGCGGCGCAGGAGTTCTATCGCAACGACGCGAACGCAGCGAACAAGGCGGCGGCATGATGAGCGATACCGAATCCCTTCACATCCCTTCTTATCAGGACATGCTGGACGCGCATGAGCGCATCAGGCCGCATATCCGCTGCACGCCGGTCCGGAGCTCGGACTATCTGAATGAACTCGCGGGCTGCCAGCTGGTCTTCAAATGCGAGAACTTTCAGGAACCCGGTGCCTTCAAGGTTCGGGGCGCCACCAACGCGGTCTTTGGCCTGTCCGACGAACAGGCGAAGGCCGGGGTGGCGACGCATTCCTCGGGCAACCACGCCTCCTGCCTTTCCTATGCCGCCATGCTGCGCGGCATTCCCTGCAATGTGGTCATGCCGCGCACCGCGCCGCAGGCCAAGAAGGACACCGTGCGCCGCTATGGCGGCAAGATCACCGAATGCGAACCTTCCACCTCATCGCGCGAGGAAACCTTTGCCAGGGTGCAGGCCGAGACGGGGGGCGATTTCGTCCATCCCTACAACGACCCCCGCGTGATCGCGGGGCAAGGGACCTGTTCGAAGGAACTGATCGAACAGACCGACGGGCTGGACATGGTCGTCGCCCCGATCGGCGGTGGCGGCATGATCTCGGGCACCTGCCTGACGCTCTCGACCCTCGCCCCGGAAACCAAGGTCATTGCTGCCGAACCGGAACAGGCGGACGATGCCTATCGCAGCTTCAAGGCCGGTCACATCATCGCGGACGACGCGCCGAAGACCGTGGCCGATGGCCTCTTGGTGCCGCTGAAGGACCTGACCTGGCATTTCGTGAGAAACCACGTCAGCGACATCTTCACCGCGTCGGACCCCGAGATCATCGAGGCGATGAAGCTGACCTGGAAGCACCTCAGGGTGGTGATGGAGCCGTCGAGCGCCGTACCGCTCGCCACCATCCTGAAGAACAAGGATTATTTCAAAGGCAAGCGCGTTGGTGTCATCATCACCGGCGGCAATGTCGATCTGGACAAACTGCCCTGGATGCAGGGGTAAGGAGAAGAAAATGAACGCTCAGGACCGCTACGCCAATTTCGAAGTCGGCTACGACATCCCCGCCAAGCCGGGCATGGATGAGGCCGATATCCAGACGCCTTGCCTGATCCTCGATCTCGACGCGCTGGAGCGCAATGTGAAGAAGATGGGCGACTATGCGAAGGCGCACGGAATGCGCCATCGCAGCCATGGCAAGATGCACAAATCGGTCGACGTGCAGAAACTTCAGGAAAGCCTGGGTGGCGCGATTGGCGTTTGCTGTCAGAAGGTTAGCGAGGCGGAGGTCTTCGTGAGGGGCGGCATCAAGGATGTGCTGGTCTCCAACCAGGTCCGCGACCCGAGAAAGATCGACCGGCTTGCGCAACTGCCGAAGCTGGGTTCCTCGATCATCGTCTGCGTCGATGACATCAAGAACGTGGCCGACCTCTCGGCGGCCGCACAGAAGCACGGCACCGAGCTTGGCGTCTTCGTCGAGATCGACTGCGGCGCGGGGCGCTGCGGCGTGACGACGACTGAGGACGTGATCGCCATCGCCAAGGCCGTCGATGCCGCCGAGGGGCTGACATTCAAGGGCATCCAGGCCTATCAGGGCGCGATGCAGCACATGGACAGCTACGAGGACCGCAAGGCCAAGCTCGACACCGCCATCGCCATGGTCAAGGACGCCGTGGAGGGGCTGAAGAAGGAGGGGCTGGAGCCGGAACTGGTTTCGGGCGGCGGCACCGGATCCTATTATTTCGAAAGCAATTCAGGGGTTTACAACGAGTTGCAATGCGGGTCCTACGCTTTCATGGACGCTGACTATGGCCGCATCCATGACAAGGACGGCAAGCGCATCGACCAGGGCGAGTGGGAGAATGCGTTCTTCATCCTGACCCAGATCATGAGCCACGCGAAGCCCGACAAGGCGATCTGCGATGCGGGGCTCAAGGCGCAGTCGGTCGATAGCGGCCTGCCCTTCATCTATGGCCGCGACGATGTCAAATACATCAAATGCTCGGACGAGCATGGCGTCATCGACGATCCGAATGGCGTGTTGAACGTGGGCGAGAAACTTCGCCTCGTGCCCGGCCACTGCGACCCGACGGCGAACGTGCACGACTGGTATGTGGGCGTCCGGAACGGCAAGGTCGAAACCGTCTGGCCGGTCTCGGCCCGCGGCAAGGCCTACTGACCCCCCGTCCCGCGTCCGTCCAGCATCCGTCCCGCACGCGTATGGCATCCGTCCCGACAGGGCGGACGCCGCTTTAGGAAAGGTTCAACATGATCATCGTCCCGGAATCCGAGATCGCGGGGCTCGTCTCCGCCGAGGACGCCTTCGCCGCCGTCGAGGCAACGTTTGCCGCGATGGCGCGCAAGGATGCCTACAACTTCCCCGTCGTGCGCGAGGCGCTCGGCGAAGGCCGCCAGTACGGGTTCAAGTCCGGGCTTGACCGTGCGGGGGGCGTGATGGGGCTGAAATCGGGCGGCTATTTCCCCGGCAATGCCGAACGGGGCATACCGAACCACCAGTCGACGGTCTTCCTGTTCGATCCGGAATCCGGCCGGCCGACGGCAATGGTGGGAGGCAACCTTCTGACCGCTCTTCGCACCGCCGCCGCCTCGGCCATCTCCATCGACCGGCTGGCGCGGAAGGATGCGAAGGTTCTGGGCATGGTCGGCGCCGGTCATCAGGCACAGTTCCAACTGCGCGCCGCCGCGAAGGTCCGCAAGTTTGAGAAGGTCGTGGCCTGGAACCTGCATCCCGAGATGCTGCCGAAGCTCGGCGCGGTCGCGGAGGAACTGGGACTGCCGTTCGAAGCGGTGCCGCTGGAGCGGATGGTGGAGGCCGATGTGATCATCACCATCACCTCCTCCCCCGCCGCGTCCCTCATGTCCGCCCATGTCAGCCCCGGCACCCACCTGGCCTGTATGGGCACCGATACCAAGGGCAAGCAGGAGGTAGAACCCGCACTCCTCGCCCGTGCCAAGGTCTTCACCGACGAGGTCGCGCAATCCGTCACCATCGGCGAGGCGCAACATGCCGTGGCCAACGGCTCGCTCGCCGAAGGCGACATTGTCGAGATCGGCCGGGTCATCAACGGCGACCATCCGGGCCGCACTTCGGATGACGAGATCACGTTGTTTGACGGAACCGGCGTCGGCCTCCAGGACCTCGCCGTGGCCTCGGCGGCGGTCGATCTGGCGGTGACTCGGGGTGTGGCCGTCAAGGTGGAATTCTGAACCACCCACGCCGCATGGTTATTTGCCAAGGTCGCGTCTAGGCTTGTGGTTGCCGTTTCTCTGGCGTGATGCCGGGGCGCGTGACGAGGGAGGACACCGGATGGCCGACAAGGACACGAAAGCCGAAAAGCGCCAGGAGGCGCTCGACTATCACGAGTTCCCTAAGCCGGGAAAGCTGGAAATCCGGGCGACGAAGCCCATGACGACAGGGCGCGACCTTTCGAACGCCTACAGCCCCGGCGTTGCCGAAGCCTGTCTGGAGATCGAGAAGACGCCCGCCGATGCGGCGCGCTATACCGCCAAGGGCAACCTTGTCGCGGTCATCTCGAACGGGACCGCGGTTCTCGGCCTCGGCAATATCGGCGCACAGGCGTCCAAGCCGGTGATGGAGGGCAAAGCGGTCCTCTTCAAGAAATTCGCCGGGATCGACTGCTTCGACATCGAGGTGAACGAGACCGACCCCGAGAAGCTGGCCGATATCGTCTGTTCGCTGGAGCCCACCTTCGGCGCGGTCAACCTTGAAGACATCAAGGCGCCCGACTGCTTCCTGGTCGAACGGCTCTGCCGCGAGCGCATGAACATTCCGGTCTTTCACGATGACCAACACGGCACCGCGATCGTTGCCGCCGCGGCCGCCTATAACGCGCTGATCGTGGCGAAGAAGAATGTCGGGGAAATCAAGGTTGTTGCATTGGGCGCCGGAGCCGCCGGGATCGCCTGCCTGAAGATGCTGATGGTGATGGGGGTCCGGAAGGAAAACATCACCATGATCGACTCGAAGGGCGTGGTGCATACGGGGCGCAACGACCTGAACGCCGAAAAGCAGGAATTCGCCAAGAAAACCGAGATTCGGACCACGATGGAGGCGATGGAGGGGGCCGATCTTTTCCTTGGCGTTTCGGGCCCCGGGCTTCTGACCAGGGAGATGGTGGCGAAGATGGCGGATGATCCGATCATCTTCGCGCTGGCCAATCCGGTGCCCGAGATCATGCCCGAGGAGGCACGCGAGGCCCAGCCCGGAGCGCTGATCGCCACGGGGCGGTCGGACTACCCGAACCAGGTGAACAACGTCCTCTGCTTCCCCTTCATCTTCCGCGGCGCGCTCGACGTCGGCGCGACCACGATCAATGATGAGATGAAGCTCGCCTGCGTCGAGGCGATCGCAGGGATCGCGCGCGAGACGACTTCGGCCGAGGTGGGTGTCGCCTATCAGGGCGAAAGGCTGAGCTTCGGGCCGGATTATCTGATTCCGAAACCCTTCGATCCGCGGCTTTTGCCGACAATCGCCACGGCGGTTGCAGAGGCGGCAGTCAAGTCGGGCGTGGCGACCCGCAAGATCGATCTGGACGAGTACCGCGCCCGTCTTC
Organism: Alphaproteobacteria bacterium; assembly: GCA_030428915.1. GTDB lineage: Bacteria > Pseudomonadota > Alphaproteobacteria > Rhodobacterales > Rhodobacteraceae > Albidovulum. Next base: position 13,835 of record JAUIDM010000045.1, read on the forward strand.
AGGGCCGTGTCTTCCGTTCGTACACGATCATGCGTGGCGTCTTTGCGACGGCACGCCAGGCGCAGCGCCGTGTCGTCTTTGCCGAGGGTGAGGACGAGCGCGTGATGCGCGCGGCCCAATCGTTGCTGGAAGAGCGGGTGGATACACCCGTTCTCATCGGCCGTCCCGAGGTCGTCGAGGCGAGGCTGGAGCGGGCGGGACTGAAGATCCGGCCGGGCCGGGATTTCGAGCTTGTGGATCCCGAGGATGATCCTCGCTACCGCGACTACTGGACCACCTATCACGGGATCATGCGGCGCAGGGGTGTGACGCCCGATCTGGCCCGCGCGATCCTGCGCACCAACACCACGGCCATCGCGGCGGTGATGGTGCATCGCGGCGAGGCCGACAGCATGATCTGCGGCACGTTCGGGGAATATCGCTGGCATCTGAACTATGCCAAGCAGGTTCTGTCGAACGAGGAACTGCACCCGGTCGGGGCGCTGTCACTGCTGATCCTCGACCAGGGGCCTTTGTTCATCGCGGACACCCATGTGAATGTCCTGCCCACCGCCGAGGAGCTTGCCGACACGGTGATCGCCGCCGCCCGCCATGTCCGCCGCTTCGGGGTGGAGCCGAAAATCGCGCTCTGCTCAGGCTCACAGTTCGGCAATCTCGACAGCGCGTCGGGTCGGGCGATGCGGGGAGCGCTGGCGATCCTCGACCGCGAGCGCCTCGATTTCGAATACGAGGGCGAGATGCATACCGACGCGGCCCTCGACCCCGATCTGCGGGAACGTCTCTTTCCCGGCGGGCGGCTGAAAGGCAAGGCCAATGTGCTGATCTACGGCAATACGGATGCGGCCGGCGCGGTCCGCAACATCCTGAAATCCGTGGCCAACGGGCTGGAGGTCGGGCCGATCCTGATGGGTATGGGCAACCGGGCGCATATCGTCACCCCGTCGATCACCGTCCGGGGGCTGCTGAACATCTCGGCGCTCGCCGGGTCGGCGGTGTCGTCCTACGGGTGACTGCGGGCAGAGCATTCCGCGCGACACACCCGGACCTGCCTTTTCAATATTCTTGAAACAGTTTCCGCCGTCCCGCCTATGGGAAGCGGGGCGGAAAAGGGCCAGAATGCGCGCAACAGAGAGGGAGACACCGAAATGGCCGGCTATCTGACCACCCATGTCCTCGACACCGCGCGCGGCTGTCCGGCACAAGGCATGAAGATCGAGCTATTCCGTATCGATGGCGAAACGCGCAGGCATCTGCGCACGCTCGTGACCAACGATGACGGGCGGACCGACGAGCAGATCCTGCCGGCATCCGAATTCGCCACTGGCAGCTACGAACTGGTCTTTCACGCCGGGGCCTATCTGGACGCAACCGGAACGTTGCCGGAATCGCCGCGTTTTCTCGACGTCATCCCGCTGCGCTTCGGCATGTCGGAGGCGGCGCATTATCACGTCCCGCTTCTTCTGTCGCCGTTCGGGTATTCGACCTATCGCGGCAGCTGAGCGGCAGCCTGCCCGGCGAGCGAGCGCCGGATATGCTCGACCATGAAATCGATGAAGAGCCGCGCCTTGGGATCCTGACGGCGGCGGTGCGAGTAGAGGCAGGCCATCTGGATCGGCACAGGCGGCTCGTCCGTCAGCAAGGGGACCAGCCGACCCTCCTTCAGATGCTCTGAAATCTCGAAGACCGGCTTCAGGATGATGCCCAAACCGTCCAGTGCCCAATGCGTCAGCACGTCCCCGTGGTCGCATTCATAGGGACCGCTGATCGGGATGCGCTTGACGCCATCGGCCGTCTGAAGCGGCCATTGGAATTCGGGTGCGCCGGGATACCTGAGGTTGAGGCAATCATGACCAAGCGCGAGCAGGTCCGAACTGCTCTTCGGAGCCCCCTTGCGCGCGATGTAGTCGGGCGAGGCGCACAAAACGCGCTCGCAGTCGGCTATCTTTCGGATGCGCAGCGTGGAATCCTCGGGGAGCCCAAGGAAGAAGGCCGCGTCAAGTCCTTCGGCGGCAAGGTCCAGCTTCCTGTCGGACAGCCTGAGGCGAAGGTTTACTTGCGGATAAAGCTCCCGGAAAAGCGGCGCTGCGGGCGCGATCAGCCGTTGTCCGACACCGAGCGGCGCGGCGACGTAGAGCGTTCCGCGCGGGTTGGCGGTAACGCTGCTGATCTCCGACTCGGCATCGTCAACGGCCTGGATGATCTTGAGTGCGCTTCGGTAGAACAGGTGCCCCTGTTCGGTCGGGTTCAGCTTGCGGGTCGACCGCTGGAACAGCCGCACGTCGAGATGCGACTCAAGCTGGGCGATCCGGGACGAGGCCACGGCCGCGGAAATTCGCATGTCCCGCGCTGCTGCGGACATGTTCCGCAATTCGTAGACTCGCACGAACGTCCTGACATTATCCAGATAGGCCATCCAGAAACTCTTTTGTCTTTTTTGAAGCAGCTAGGTCCATTTGCCGAATACAACATATAATCCGGTTGCACTAGTGTCCTGACCGGAGAACCAAGGGAGACCGTCATGCAAGACATCGCCATCATGTGGGATTGGGTCGGTTTTGCGGTGCGTTGGCTTCACGTCATCACGGCGATCGCGTGGATCGGCTCGTCATTCTATTTCGTCGCGCTCGATCTCGGCCTGCGCAAGGTGCCGCACCTTCCGGTGGGTGCTTATGGCGAGGAATGGCAGGTGCATGGCGGCGGCTTCTACCACATTCAGAAATACCTCGTGGCGCCCGCGAACATGCCCGACCACCTGATCTGGTTCAAATGGGAAAGCTACGCGACCTGGCTGTCGGGTGCGGCGCTTCTGATGATCGTCTACTGGGTCGGAGGCGAGTTGTACCTGATCGACGCGGCCAAGGCCGACCTTGCGCTGTGGCAGGGCATCCTGATCTCTGCCGCCTCGCTATCCATCGGCTGGCTGGTCTACGATTTCCTCTGCAAGTCCGGCCTGGGCGAGAAGCCGACGCTTCTGATGCTGCTGCTCTTCGTCCTGCTTGTCGCGATGGGCTGGGGCTATAACCAGATCTTCACTGGCCGCGCGACGATGCTGCATCTGGGGGCCTTCACCGCGACCATCATGACGGCGAACGTCTTCTTCATCATCATGCCGAACCAGCGCATCGTGGTGAAGGATCTGCAGGAGGGCCGCACGCCCGATCCGAAATACGGCAAGATCGCCAAGCTGCGGTCCACCCACAACAACTACCTGACGCTGCCGGTCGTCTTCCTGATGCTGTCGAACCATTACCCGCTCGCCTTTGCCACCGAGTACAACTGGATCATCGCGGCGCTGGTGTTCCTGATGGGCGT
>JAUIDM010000046.1 GCA_030428915.1 Alphaproteobacteria bacterium
CATCGCGACCTCGGCGGAAAAGACCTTGGGCATGCCGATACGGGCATCGGTATGGATCACCTGCCGTTGCAGGTTGGAATTCGACACTTCGTCGTCGTCGATCACACCGATGGTACCCACGCCCGCCGCGGCAAGATAGAGAAGCGCAGGGGAGCCGAGCCCGCCTGCGCCCACCACCAGAACCTTCGCATCCTTCAGGCGCCGCTGGCCCATGCCGCCGACTTCACGCAGCACGATATGGCGGGCATAGCGGTCCAGTTCCGCCTCGGAGAACGGCCCTTCCTTTGCCGGCTGACCGGCCTTCGTTCCGGCTTGTGCCTTCAGCCGCGCAAGCCCACCGCGATAGGTCACGACCACAGCCACCGCCACGCCAAGCGCCGCCCAGGGCCGCCAGTCTCCGCCCAAGGCTACCCGCATCGCGTGCCCGTCCGGCAAGGCCAGAAGCGCGACCATGACACCTGCCCAGAGCACTGCCAGCATGGCCAGAATCATCCGCCCAGGCAGGCGCAGGACCAGACCGAGAGCGACCAGCGCCGCAGCGATCAGAACCACACTCATTGCCGCCCCGTGGAGCCGAACCCCCCCGCCCCGCGCGCGGTCTCGCCGAGAGTGCCCACCGGCTCGAAGCAGGCCTGCACCACCGGCGCCACGATCATCTGGGCGATACGGTCGCCATGGGCGATGGTAAAGTCCTCCGACCCAAGATTGATCAGAAGAACGCCCAGCGGTCCGCGATAGTCGCTGTCGATCGTGCCCGGCGTGTTGGGCAGCGAGATCCCGTGTTTCAGCGCCAGTCCCGAACGCGGCCGGATCTGAACCTCGAATCCTGCCGGGATCTCGATCCTGATTCCCGTCGGCACGATCCGCCGTGCCATTGGCGCAAGGACAAACCCCTCCGCACGCTCGGATGCGGGCAGGTTCGCGCGGATATCCGCGCCCGCCGCTCCCGCCGTCTCATACGACGGCAAGGGAACGGCCGGATCGGCCCAATCCTCGCGCAGGACCCGGATGGTCGGGATCATCGCCCGCCCCTTCCACTTGGTGCAAATATCCCCGCCGGAGGCATAAGCCCTATCCACCCGCGCCCAAAGCATCGGCGATGCGGGCGGCGAGTCGCCGCGCGACCTCGTCCTTGGGCAGTCGCGGCCATTCCTCGGCGCCCCCGGCACTGATCAGCGTCACGGCGTTCTCCGTCCCGCCCATGATGCCAGTCGCCGGGCGCACATCGTTGGCGACGATCCAGTCGCACCCTTTCCGCACCCGTTTGGCCGTTGCATGGGCGATGACATCATCGGTCTCGGCCGCGAAGCCCACGACAAGAGCAGGACGGCCCTTCTTCATCTGCGATATGGTCGCGAGGATGTCGGGGTTCTCGGCAAATTCCAGCGCCGGGGCCTTGCCCGACCCGTCCTTCTTCATCTTCGACCCGCTCGCATTGGCCACCCGCCAGTCGGCCACTGCGGCGGCGCAGATGACCGCATCGGCAGGCAGCGCCGCCTGCACCGCCTCCAGCATCTGTTGGGCGGTTTCAATGGCGACAACCGCCACCCCGCCCGGAGGCGGCACCGTGGCCGGGCCGGTCACGAACGTGACCCGTGCCCCGAGGTCGCGCAAAGCGCGGGCCAAGGCCGTTCCCTGCGCGCCCGAGGATCGGTTGGCGATGTAACGCACCGGATCGATGGGCTCATGCGTGGGGCCAGAGGTCACAACCAGATGGCGACCTTCCAATGGCCCATCGCCCATCATCGCCTCGATCCCCGCCACGATCTCCAGAGGTTCGGCCATCCGCCCCGGTCCATATTCGCCGCAGGCCATGTCGCCCTCGTTCGGGCCGACGAAGCGGATGTCATCGGCGCGGAGCGTGGCGATGTTGCGCTGGGTTGCGCGGTGCAGCCACATCCGCACATTCATCGCGGGCGCGATCAGCACGCGCTTGTCCGTCGCCATCAGGAGCGTCGAAGCCAGATCATCAGCGTGACCGCCCGCCATCTTCGCCATCAGGTCCGCCGTCGCTGGCGCGACAACGACCAGATCGGCGGCGCGGCTGAGCTCGATATGCCCCATCTCCGCCTCGTCGGTCAGATCGAAGAGATGGCGATAGCACTTTTCCCCGGCCAACGCGCCGACCGAGAGCGGCGTCACAAACTCCTCGCCCGCCTTCGTCAGAACCGAGGTCACTGCCGCGCCCCGCTCGCGCAGTCGCCGGATCAGATCGAGCGACTTGTAGGCCGCGATGCCGCCGCCGATGATCAGAAGGATGCGCTTGCCCGAAAGCATGGGGGCCTCATTCGCTTGTCTCCCAAAGGATTAGGGTGCACCCGCCCCGAAGACAAGCCGCAGGCTGCATCACGGATCGTGATGAGATGGCGCACGAAGATGAACGTGACGAAAGGCGTGGGCCGCGCTAGCAAGCGGTAAACGGAGGCACTCATGACCTATCACCTCGCCATCGGCGACCGATCCTATTCCAGCTGGTCGCTGCGCGGCTGGCTTTTGTTCGAGAAATTTGGTCTGCCCGTGAAGTGCCATACCGGCGTGCTTTATTCCGACGATTTCCAGCGCCTGCTGGCCGAATTCGTCCCCGCGCGCCTCGTTCCGGCCGTTCGCACGCCCGAAGGCGAAGTGATCGGCGAAAGCCTCGCCATCGCCGAAACCCTGGCCGAACGCCACCCCGAGGCCGGGCTTTGGCCCGCTGATCCTGCTGCCCGTGCCATGGCCCGCTACATGGCAGCCGAGATGTGTTCGGGCTTCACCGCGCTCAGGGGCGACTGCCCGATGAACCTTCTGGTCAGCTATGAGGACAGCCAACCGCGTGACGCGGTTCTGGCCGACCTCGCCCGGATCGAACTCATCTGGGCCCGGGCCCGCGACCGGTTCGGCGCGGATGGCCCCTGGCTCTTTGGCCGATACACGGCGACGGACGCCTTCTTTGCCCCGGTGGCCACACGCATCGCGACCTACAACCTGCCCGTCTCCGACGCCGCCATGGCCTATGTGAACGCGCATCTCGCCGCTCCGTCCTTCCGCCGCTGGCGGGCGATGGGCAAGGCGCAGAACCTGATCCAGCCGAGTTATGCAAAACCCTATGCGGAACGTCCGTGGCCCGGCCCGGCGCCCCTTCCGGCCGAGATCGCCGATGGCCCGTCGGAGAACGAGGCCTGTCCCTATTCGGGCGAACCGGTGACGCACTTCCTGCGGCTTGACGGCAGGGTCTGGGGCTTCTGCAACCCGTTCTGCCGCGACAAGACGCTGGCCGACCCCGAAGCCTGGCCTGCCTTCATGGCGATGGTGTCGCGTTAACCATTCCTAAACCACGACGCGGTTAGCCGTTAACCAAATTGAAGGGGACGGCACATGGTCGCGCGCACCTATACGGTGGCTTTCGAGGGCGTGGAGGCGCGCATCGTCGAGGTGCAATGCTCCGTCGCCGCCGGAATGCCTGCCTTTGCCGTCGTCGGCTTGCCCGACAAGGCCGTCAGCGAGGCGCGCGACCGGGTCCGCGCGGCACTGACGGCAATGTCGATCGCGCTGCCGTCGAAGCGGATAACGATCAACCTCTCCCCCGCCGACCTGCCCAAGGAGGGGTCGCATTTCGATCTGCCGATCGCGTTGGCGCTGCTTGCGGCCATCGACATCCTGCCGCGCGAAGAAGTCGAGGCGACGGTGGCACTAGGGGAACTGTCGCTCGACGGTCGACTGGTGCCGGTGATCGGCGCGCTGCCCGCCGCGATGGCGGCGGCCGAGGAGGAGCGGACACTTCTTTGCCCCAAGGCCTGCGGGCCCGAAGCGGCCTGGGTCGGTGCGACACCGGTCATCGCGGCGGGAACACTGGCAGACGTGCTGCGCCATTATACCGGCCAATCGCCGATCACGCCCGCCGCGCCGGGTGAGGTCACGCGCGACACCACCGCCCGCGACCTGCGCGACGTGAAGGGGCAGGAACGCGCCAAACGCGCGCTGGAGATCGCGGCGGCGGGGCGGCATCACCTGCTGATGGTCGGCACACCCGGTTCGGGCAAATCGATGCTGGCCGCGCGGATGCCCGGCATCCTGCCGCCGCTGACAGCACCCGAGGCGCTGGAAACCTCGATGATCCATTCGCTGTCCGGGCTTCTTGACGAAGGCGGGATCAGTCGGACGCGGCCCTTCCGCGAACCGCATCACACCGCCTCAATGGCCGCCATCGTCGGCGGTGGGCGCGGCGCGAAACCGGGCGAGATCAGCCTGGCGCATAACGGTGTTCTCTTCCTCGACGAGTTTCCTGAATTCCCCCGCGCCGTGCTGGAAACCCTGCGCCAGCCGATCGAGACGGGCGAAGTTGTCGTCGCCCGCGCCAACGCCCATATCCGCTACCCCTGCCGGTTTCTTCTGGTCGCTGCCGCCAATCCCTGCAAATGCGGCTACCTGTCCGACCCGGCCCGGTCCTGCGCCCGCGTCCCGCAATGCGGCGAGGATTATCTCGGGCGCATATCGGGGCCGCTGATGGACCGCATCGACCTGCGGGTGGAGGTGCCGCCCGTCGCCTATACGGACCTTGACCTGCCCGATGGCGGCGAGGCCTCGGCCGCCGTCGCCGACCGCGTCGCCGCCGCGCGCGACCGCCAGACGGCGCGGTTCGCCGGTCATGCCGATATCCGCGTCAATGCCGACGCTGAAGGCAGGTTGCTGGAAGAGGTGGCGAGCCCGGACACGGAGGGCCGCGATCTGCTTGCCCGGGTCGCCGAACGCTTCGGTCTGTCGGCGCGCGGCTATCACCGCATCCTGCGGGTGGCCCGCACCATCGCCGATCTGGATGGATCGGATGGGGTGCGAAAACCCCATGTCGCCGAGGCCGTCAGCTACCGCCTGAGCCTGCAGGCGGGGCGCTAGACGCGCTTCGCCTCGATCGCCTCCCAGATCTTCGCGGCCGTATTGGTGCCGTCGAAACGTTCCAGTTCCTGGATGCCGGTGGGCGAGGTCACGTTGATCTCGGTCAGCCACTCGCCGATCACGTCGATACCGACGAAAATCTGGCCCTTCTCGCGCAGGGTCGGGCCGATGGCCGCGCAGATTTCCTTGTCGCGCGCGGTCAGACCGACCTTCTCGGGCCGCCCGCCGACATGCATGTTCGACCGCGTCTCGCCCGCCGCCGGAATGCGATTGATCGCACCCACAGGCTCACCATCCACAAGGATGATTCGCTTGTCGCCCTCCACGACGGCAGGCACGTATTTCTGCGCGATGAGCGGTTCGCGGTTGATGCCGATGAAAAGCTCGTGCAGCGAGGCGAGATTGCGGTCATTCGGGTCGAGCCGGAACACCCCGGCGCCGCCATTGCCGTAGAGCGGTTTCAGAATGATGTCCCCATGCTCGACCTTGAAGTCGCGGATCGTCTGAAGATCGCGGGCGATCAGTGTCGGCGGCGTAAGATGCGGGAAATTCAGGACCAGCAGTTTCTCGGGATAGTTCCGCACCCAGAACGGATCATTCACCACCAGCGTCTTCGGGTGGATCATGTCCAGAAGATGCGTCGTCGTGATGTACCCCATGTCGAAGGGCGGGTCCTGCCGCAGCCAGACCACGTCCATCCCGCCCAGATCGACCTCCGTCTCCGCCCCCAGCGTGAAATGGTTGCCTTTCTCGCGCCGCACTTCCAGGGACCAGCCGCGCGCCAGCACCCGGCCCTCGCGGTAGCTGAGCCGCCCCGGCGTGTAATAGAACAGCGAGTGGCCTCGCGCCTGCGCCTCCAGCGCGATGCGGAAGGTCGAATCGGCGTCGATATTGACGTGTTCGATCGGGTCCATCTGGATGGCAACTTTCAGGGACATGCGCCGGGCCTTTTCTGCTTCAACCGCAGCGATTGATGGCCGAGCCGGGCGCCGGATGCAATGCGCGATCAGGGTCCAAGCGCGTTGCGGATGATCTCGATCCGCCCCTGTCCGTCGACCAGCGCCACGTCGAAGCGCATCTCGCTGTCCTGTCCGGCGGGTTCCGTGGCGACATACTCCGTGGCTGCTGCGAGGATGCGTTGTGCCTGACGGCCCGAAACCCGTTCGGCGGCGATGCCATGGGTAACGGCCCGCTTGACCTCGACAAAGACCAGTTCCGCACCATCGCGCAGGATCAGATCGATCTCACCCGCCGCCCCACGCCAGCGCCGCGCCGCGACGGTCAGCCCCGCGCGCAGATAGGCGGACTCGACCTGTTGCTCTGCCACCCGCCCGCCGTGATAGGCTAGCGCACCCTTCAGCCGTTTGCGCTGAGTTTCAGCGCCGTCTGATAGACCTGCCGCCGGGGCAGTCCCAGCGCCTCGGCCACCAGGGCTGCCGCATCCTTCACCGAATGACATTCCAGAGCCTCCTTCAGCGCGGCCTCGATATCGGCCGGTTGGGCGGCCTGAACGCCCGCCCGGTCGATCACGACCACGATTTCGCCCTTGACCGTGCGGCCTTCATAGGCGGCGATCAGTTCGGCAATCGTGCCGCGCGTGACCTCTTCGAACTTTTTCGTCAGCTCCCGGCAGATCGCCGCCTGCCGTTCCTCGCCAAAGACTGCGCCGAGATCGGTTAACAAGGCCTGAAGACGCTTGGGGGATTCGTAGAGGATGAGCGTGGCCGGGACCGATGCGAGGTCCTTCAGCCAGTTGCGGCGTTGCGATCCGGAGGACGGCGCGAAACCCGCGAACAGGAAGCGGTCCGACGGCAGGCCGGAAACCGTCAGGGCCGCCAGCACGGCCGACGGACCCGGCGCCGATATCACCGGATGACCCGCCGCGATCACCGCGCGGCCGAGCTGAAAGCCGGGATCGGCAACAAGGGGTGTTCCCGCCTCGGAGGCATAGGCCACCGATTTGCCCTGCTCCAGCGCCGCAAGAATCCGGGGCCGCACCCGTTCGCCGTTGTGATCGTGATAGGCCAGCAGTGACCGGTCGCCCAAGGCCACACCATGGATATCCATCAGATGACGCAGGCTTCGCGTATCCTCGGCAGCGATCAAATCGGCGCTGGCCAGAATGTCGAGCGCGCGCAGCGTGATGTCGCGCGCGGCGCCGATCGGCGTGGCGATGAAATACAATCCGGGACCGAGGGACTGCCTTTGGCCGGTCATCGCTGTCCTTCCTGCTGATCCGTTTACTTCGCGACAGAGAGGGCTTAGTCTCGCCTTCGCTTCCATCGCCCCGTGACCGAGCCAAGGATCGTACCATGTTCGCTGTTTTCAAGAGCCGCCGCAAGGCGTTGACCCGTGCCGCAGTGCTGGCGGCATCCCTTGTGATTGCCGCCTGTGTGCCATCCCCTTCCAGCCGCGGTCCCGCGCTCGACCCCGGCGCCCCGGTTCAGGTTGCGATGATTCTGCCGGGCGGCAGCGGCAGTTCCGGCGACGAGGTTTTGGCACGCAACCTGAAACAGGCGGCTGACCTGGCCATTGCGGACCTTCAGGGCGTTCAGATCGACCTTCGGGTCTACAATGCCGGGTCCGACCCCGCAGCATCGGCTGCGATGGCCCAGCGCGCGGTCGATGAAGGCGCAAAGATCATCCTTGGCCCGGTCTATGCTGAATCCGCCAATGCAGCGGGCATCGCGGTGCGCAGCTCGGGCGTCAGCGTACTGTCGTTCTCCAACAACACCGACATCGCGGGCGGCAATGTTTTTGTCCTCGGCCCGACTTTCCAGAACACCGCCAACCGGCTCGTTTCCTACGCCGCGCGCAATGGCAAGGGCCGGATAATGGTTGTCTACGACCAGAACCCGGCGGGCGCGCTCGGCAAACGGGCGATAGAAAATGCCGCCGCGCGTTCCGGCGCGACGATCACCGGCGCCGAAACCTATGCCTTCTCGCAGCAGGGGGTGATTGCCGCCGCTCCGCGGATCGCGAGTGCGGCCAAGGCCTCGGCATCGGACGCGGTGTTCTTCACCGCCGACACGGCCGGCGCCCTGCCGCTGCTGGCGCAGCTTCTGCCTGAATCCGGCCTCAGACCGAGCGATACGCAGTTCATCGGGCTTACGCGCTGGGACATTCCCACCGCGACATTGGCAATGCCCGGCGTTCAGGGCGGCTGGTTCGCGATGCCCGACCCGGGCCTTCAGGCCCAGTTCCAGTCACGCTTTACCGCAGCTTACGGCGATGTACCGCATCCGATCGCGGGACTTGCCTATGACGGCATCGCCGCCATCGGTGCTCTGGCCAAGCAGGGGCGGTCGGATGCGTTCTCGGCTGCCTCCCTCACACAGGGTGCGGGCTATGTCGGCGTCAATGGCATCTTCCGGCTGCGCGCCGATGGCACCAACGAACGCGGTCTGGCCGTCGCGCAGGTGCGAAACGGGCAGATGGCCGTGATTGATGGCGCTCCGAGAAGCTTCAGTGGCGCCGGGTTCTGAACCGGCGCAGCGCGGGCCGGTCATCGCGCTTCCCGCCGAAATCGGCGCCCATGAGGTATTCGACACCGACGGTTTCGTGGCGAAGCTTCGCCCCGAGCTCGTCACGACCGGTGAGGCGCGCGCACAGCGCGCGCTGATCGTGCAGGCCCTCTCCGATGCGCGGCAGAAGGCCCTTGCGGCGATTGCCGAGGATTTCGCCACGCATCCCCGGGCGGCGCGGATGACGGTCAATTCCTATGCCGCGCTCACCGATGCGATTGTGCGTGCGGCCTTTACCCTGGCCAGCGAAGTCCTTCATCCCCGTGCCAATCCGACCGAAGGCGAGCATCTGGCTGTGATGGCTGTCGGCGGCTACGGCAGGGCCGAGATGGCACCGCAATCCGACGTCGATCTTCTGTTCCTCACCCCCTACAAGATGACCGCCTGGGCCGAGAGCGTCATTGAATCGATGCTCTACATCCTTTGGGATCTGCGGCTGAAGGTCGGCCATGCCAGCCGTACGGTCAAGGATTGCCTGCGTCTTGGACGCGAGGATTACACAATCCGCACCGCGCTTCTGGAGCGCCGTTATATCTGCGGCCACTATCCGCTTGCCATCACCCTGCGCGACAAGCTGCGGAACGATCTGTTCAAAGGCACCAGTACCGAATTCATCGAGGCAAAACTGCTGGAGCGGGCCGAGCGCCACAAGCGGCAGGGCGGCCAGCGCTACGTGCTGGAACCGAACGTCAAGGAAGGCAAGGGCGGGCTGCGCGATCTGCAGACACTCTACTGGATCGGCAAATACATTCATGCGGTGCGGCAGGCCGCCGAACTGGTCGATCAGGGGCTGCTGACGCGCGAGGAATACCAGACCTTCGCAGCGGCGGAGGATTTCCTCTGGGCCGTGCGGTGCCATCTGCATCTGATCACCAGGCGCGCTCAGGATCAGTTGACTTTCGACCTGCAGGTCGAAGTGGCTGCCAGCATGGGCTATGCCGATACGGGCGGACGCCGGGCGGTCGAGCATTTCATGCAGGACTATTTCCGCTACGCGACCCATGTCGGCGAACTCACGCGTGTCTTCCTGACCGCACTTGAGGAACGCCATGTCAAAAAGGAAGCGATGCTGGCGGGCCTTCTGCGCCGCAGCCGCCGCAAGACCCGCGAAGGGTTCCGACTGGAACGCGGACGGATAAACATCGCCGATCAGAAGGCTTTCCTGAAGGACAAGCTGAACCTCCTGAGGCTTTTCGAGGAAGGGATCAGGACCGGCAACCTCATCCATCCTGAGGCGATGCGGGTTGTCGTGCAGCATCTCGACATGATTGACGACGAGATGCGCGACGACCGCGAGGCCGCGCGCATCTTCCTCGATCTGCTCCTCAAGCACGGCAACCCGGAGCGCGCGTTGCGCCGGATGAACGAGCTTGGCGTCCTTTCCGCGTTCATTCCGGAATTCGAACCCATCGTCGCGATGATGCAGTTCAACGTGTATCACAGCTATACGGTCGACGAGCATACGATCCAGACCATCTCGACCCTCGCCCAGATCGAGCGAAAGGAACTGATCGAGGAATTGCCGCTTTCCTCCTCTATACTTGAACAGGGCGTCAACCGCCGGGTGCTTTACGTCGCACTTCTCCTCCATGACATCGGCAAGGGACGACCGGAGGATCATTCGATCCTCGGCGCCCAGATAGCGCGCAAGGTGGCGCCCCGCCTGGGGCTGAACGCGGAGGAATGCGAGACGGTGGAGTGGCTGGTGCGCTATCACCTCTTCATGTCCGACATGGCGCAGAAGCGCGACATCTCCGACCCGAGGACCGTGCGCGACTTTGCCAAGATCGTGAAGACACGCAAACGGCTGGACCTTTTGACCGTACTGACGGTCTGCGACATTCGCGGCGTCGGTCCGAATACCTGGAACAACTGGAAGGCCATGCTGCTGCGCAGGCTCTACGCAGACACGGCCGAGGCGCTGGAGGCGGGGCTTGAAAGCCTCAATACCGGCAAGCGCGAGACCGAGGTGAAGCGCGCCCTGCGCGAGGCATTGGCAGATTGGGACACCAAGGATATCCGGAAGGAAATTGCTCGCCACTACGGACCCTACTGGCAGGGGCTTTCGACGGACACGCATCTGGTGTTTGCCAATCTTTTGCGCGACCTCCCCGATGACGCGATCCGCATCGACATCAAACCCGACCCGGATCACGATGCAACGCGGGCCTGTTTCGCGCTCGCCGACCATCCCGGTATCTTCTCGCGCCTCGCAGGGGCGCTTGCGCTGGTCGGGGCAAACGTCGTCGATGCCCGCACCTACACGTCGAAGGACGGCTATGCGACGGCGGTTTTCTGGGTGCAGGATGCGGAGGGGCATCCCTATGAAGAGGCCAGACTGCCGCGCCTGCGCGCGATGATCGAAAAAACGCTGAAAGGCGAGGTTGTGGCACGCGAGGCATTGAAAGACCGTGACAAGATCAAGAAGCGCGAGCGCCAGTTCCAGTTCCCGACCCACATCACTTTCGACAATGAAGGGTCTGAAATCTACACGATCGTCGAGGTCGATACCCGCGACCGACCCGGCCTGCTTTATGACCTGACGCGCACGCTCGCGGCCAACAATATCTACATAGCCAGCGCCGTGATCGCGACCTATGGGGCGCAGGTGGTCGATGCTTTCTATGTGAAAGACATGTTCGGCTTGAAACTGCAGACGAGATCGAAACAGGAGAGCCTGGAAAGAAAATTGCGCCAGGCCATCACTGAAGGCGCGGAGCGGGCAAGAGCCGAATGAAACCAATCCGTCTGATCCGGGGCTTCCTCACGGTGGGGGCCTGGACGCTTCTCAGCCGTATCGCCGGCTTCGTCCGCGATGTGCTGATCGCGGCCTATCTCGGCACCGGGCCGGTGGCCGAGGCGTTTCTTGTCGCCTTCGTTCAACACGGCCTTCGTGCCGCTCTTCTCGAAAAAGCTGGAAGCCGGGGAGGACCCGAAGGGGTTCGCCGAGGATGCCTTTTCGGGCCTCGCCTTCGTCGTCACGCTCGTCTCGGTCGTGGCGATGGTGGCGATGCCCTGGCTGGTCCTTGCCATGGCGGGCGGCTTCGCGGGCGACGAACGCCTGCCGCTTGCCGTCGAATACGGACGCATATGTTTCCCCTATATCCTGTTCATCTCGCTGACGGCGCTTCTGTCCGGCCTTCTGAACGCGGGCGGGCGGTTCATCGCTGCAGCAGGGGCACCCGTCCTGCTCAACATCATCTTTATCGCCGCGATGCTGACCGCAGATCGGGCGGGATGGGACATGGGGCTGACCATGGCCTGGGCGACGCCGATCACAGGCCTCGCGCAACTCGCGCTCGTCTGGTTCGCGGCAGCCCGGATGGGCTTTCCGCTGCGGCTGAAGCGACCCCGGATGACCCCCGACCTGAAACGACTTCTGGTCATTGCCGGGCCCGCGGTTCTGGCGGGGGGCGTGGTGCAGATCAACCTTCTGGTCGGACGCCAGGTCGGCAGCTTCTTTGACGGCGCGATTGCCTGGCTCTCCTATGCCGACCGGCTTTATCAACTTCCGCTGGGCGTCGTCGGCATCGCCATCGGCATCGTGCTTCTGCCCGACCTCTCGCGCCGCCTGAAGGCCGAAGATACGTTCGGCAGCCGCTATGCGCTGTCGCGGGCCGCGGAATTCGCTCTGTTCCTGACGATACCGGCTGCCGTGGCGCTGATGGTGATTCCGCTGCCGCTGATCTCGGTCCTTTACGAACGCGGCGCGTTTGACGCCGCGGACACCGTGCCGACGGCCCTTGCGTTGGCCGTCTATGGCGCAGGCCTGCCTGCCTTCGTATTGCAGAAGGTGCTGCAACCTCTCTACTTCGCGCGCGAGGACACGGCGACGCCGTTCCGTTTTGCCCTCTGGTCGATGTTTGTGAATGCCGCACTCGCCATCGGGCTTGCCCCCTTCTTCGGCTTCATCGCCGCTGCCCTGGGCACCACGCTTGCCGGCTGGGCGATGACATTCCAGCTCTGGTGGGGCACCCGGGGAATGGGCGAGGCCGCGCGCGCCGATGACCGGCTGCGCGCCCGCCTGCCGCGCACCATCGCCGCAGCATGCGTGATGGGGGTCGTCCTCTGGGGGACGCAGTCCGCGCTGGCAGATCAGTTGACGGCCCACGGCCACCGCTACTGGGCGCTGGCCCTTCTGGTTCTGGCCGGAATGGCGGTGTACGGGATGACCGCCTACGTCTTCGGCGCGGTCCGCATCGCCGATTTTCGCTCGGGCTTCAGCCGTCAGCGCTGACGGATCACCCGCATCAGATGGACAACCCCGCCGGGTGCCACGATAAACGACAGCGCAAACCCGGCAGCGAAGCCAGCGAGATCGGCAATCCAGTCGGGTTTGCCGCCAAACAGCGCACCAAAGACCAGTTGTATGCCCAGCAGAAACGCGATCAGCGTGAAGGCCCGCGCGCGGTTCGCGTGTTCCGCCCCAAGTCGCGCCCAGAGGATGAAGGTGAAGGCCCCGATCAGGCCATAGGCCCCGGGATAAGCGCCGAAGAGCCAGGCCGTCAGCCCCGGAACGAGCGAATAGACCAACCCACCGGCGATCGTCGCGGTGAGAAACACCGCCAACACCGCCCAGCCGCGAAACACCTCGCCCACGAACTTGCCAAGCGCGAGAATGAAGACCATCGCCAAAAGCGCATGGGTGAAGGAGCCATGCACCAGTGGATAGGTCAGGAATCGCATTGCGTAATCGGCGTTGAACCCACCACCCTGCACCATCTGGTCCAGCATCTGCGGCTCCAGCGCCCAGCGTTGGGCCATGGCGTTCCGCCAGCCGATGCCCGACTGCCCGCCAGCCAGCCCAAGGATACCGGCATTGATCCAAGCCTCCATCGCCGCCAGTGGCAGCACGATCAGCCAGACCACAGGCGGCAGCGGATTGACGGGCCGTTCATCATACCCTGGACGCATTGCCCCTCCCCATGTTGACGCTGCCCTTGCCCTGCGATACGCGAACGAAACTCGAATTTCCAGCCGAACCTATGGGGACAGTCATGACCGACGCGGCGAAGTCCAAATTCACCCCGCGCGTATTCTCCGGCATCCAGCCGACGAACCACCTGCAACTGGGCAATTATCTCGGTGCGGTGAAGCGGTTCGTGGAAATGCAGAACAGCGGCATCGAGACGGTCTATTGCATCGTCGACCTGCACGCGATCACGGTCTGGCAGGACCCTTCCGACCTGCGCAACGCCACGCGCGAACTGGCGGCAAGCTACATCGCCTCGGGGCTCGATCCGAAACGCTCGATCCTCTTCAACCAGTCCCAGGTGCCCGGTCATGCGCAACTCGCCTGGATCTTCAACTGCGTGGCGCGGGTCGGTTGGATGAACCGCATGACCCAGTTCAAGGACAAGGCTGGCAAGAACGCCGAGAATGCCTCGCTCGGGCTATACGCCTATCCCTCGCTGATGGCGGCCGACATCCTGCTATATCACGCGACCCATGTGCCTGTGGGCGAGGACCAGAAGCAGCATCTCGAACTGACCCGCGACATCGCGATCAAGTTCAACCATGACTTCAAGGTGGATTTCTTCCCCGTCACCCAGCCGGTGATCGAAGGCGCAGCAACCCGGGTCATGTCCCTGCGCGACGGGTCGAAAAAAATGTCGAAATCCGACCCGTCGGATGCGAGCCGCATCAACCTCACCGACGATGCCGACACAGTGGCGCAGAAGTTCCGCAAGGCACGGACCGATTCCGAGCCGCTTCCCGATACCGTTGAAGGGCTGAAGGACCGGCCGGAGGCGAAGAACCTCGTCAACATATACGCCGCACTTGCCGAGATCACGCCCGAGGCGGTTATCGGCGAGTTTGCCGGCAAGGGCTTTGGCGCCTTCAAGCCCGCGCTCGCCGATCTGGCGGTGTCGAAACTCTCGCCAATCGCGGAGGAGATGAAGCGGCTGATGGCCGATCCGGCAGAGATCGACCGCATTCTCGGCGACGGGGCAGAGCGCGCGAACGCCATTGCCCAACCAATCCTGCAACAAACCTATGACATCGTCGGGCTGATCCGCTCGCGGTAATCAGCGCCGCGAATCGTCACGTCAGTGTTGCAAGGGTCGGGCAAGATACACGTGTCCGGCATGGAAAACCCGCCTGTCCCCGAGGTGATGCGTCCGGACACCAAAGCGGTCGTCCGTTCCCCCGTTGCGACCCGCAGACCCCCGGCCCAACCCCGGGGGTCTATGCGTTTTCGCACATCGATACTGCAAGATCGCCGCTTCTGTGCGAAAGGTGAATGGCGTAAATTGGCGCTGAATTCTTCCAAGGATGCTGCCATGACCTACACCGCCCCGCCCGCCGCCCGCATCGGCCACGTCCATCTCAAGGTCGCTGACCTTGACCGGGCGATCGGCTTCTATTCCGGGCTTCTTGGATTTGAGGTCATGCAGCGCTACGGAGAGGACGCCGCCTTTCTCTCGGCGGGCGGCTATCATCATCATATAGGGCTGAACACCTGGCAGTCGAAAGGCGGCACACCTCCCGCGCCCGGACATACCGGGCTCTTTCACACCGCGTTTCTCTATCCAGACCGCGCAGCACTCGCCACGGTGTTCAAGCATCTGGTCGAGGCCGGATACCCGATTGACGGCGCCTCGGATCACGGCGTGAGCGAAGCGATCTATCTGCGCGACCCCGACGGCAACGGCGTCGAGTTGTACCGCGACCGGGCGGAAGCCGACTGGCCGCGCGATACGACGGGCGGGCTGGCGATGGTGACAAAGCGGCTGGACCTCAACGCGCTGTTGGCCGAGGCAGCCTGAGACGGTTTCAGGCATCGGCAATCTACGGGATTGATACACCGCCTACACGAAAACAAAATCGCCCTTGTCGACATCCTTGACGCTGACGCCGTCAAGGATGATGACATGGCCGTTGTATTCGACCTCTACCCCGCCCGGCACCTTCGAGATATCGAGCGCGGAAAACTTTGCCGATCTGCCCGAACCTGACACTCCGTAGAGCCGCAGGACATCCACTCCGTCCTTGAAATCCGTGATCAGATCTGCCTCGCCGTCGGTCAGCGACCCGAAGACGAAGACATCCGCCCCCGACCCGCCTGTCAACGTATCGTTGCCCGAGCCCCCGTCCAGCCGGTCCCTGCCCGAATTGCCGTAGAGAACGTCGTCTTGCCCGCCACCGAAAAGCGTGTCGTTGCCACCGCCGCCGTTGAGCAGGTCGTCGCCGTCATTGCCCCGAACGAAGTCGCCCGCCTTTTCCCCGTAGATCCGGTCGTTCCCATCGCCGCCGTAGATCCTGTCGCGGTCGTGCCCCGCCTTGATCGTATCGTTGCCAAGACCCCCGTAGATACGGTCTTTCCCTTGCCCGCCGTAGATCAGGTCGTCGCCATCGCCGCCATCGATCGTGTCCCGTCCACGTTCCCCACTGATGCTATCCTGGCCGCTGCCGCCACGGATGACGTCGTTTTCCCGGCCGCCATAGATCAGGTCGTCGCCCGCGCCGCCGTCGATCGCATCATGGCCGCGCGACCCGCGGACATAGTCGTTGCCGTCACCGCCGTCGATGAAATCGTCGCCGGTCTGCCCCAGCAAGACGTCGTCCCCACGCCCGCCCAGCAGCGTGTCGGCATCCCTGCCGCCGTCGAGGCGGTCGTCGTCGTCGCCACCGTCCAGCGTATCATCGCCCTGACCGCCTTTCAGCGTATCGTCACCGCCAAGGCCTTGCAGATGATTGCCGCCATCGCTGCCTGCGATGCTATCCCCGCCAAGCGTTCCACGCGCGTTTTCGATGCTGAACAGACGGTCGTCGATGCCAAAGCCGTCGACAGCGGAACCGGCGTCAAGGTCTATTGTCACGCCAAGCCCGCCCATTGCCAGCGTGTGGATGTCATAACTGACCCAGTCGCTGCCCTTGTCCCCGTAGAGCATGTCGTTTCCCGATCCGCCGATCAGAATGTCGTTGCCGCGGCCGCCCCTGATGAAGTCGTCGCCCGTTCCTCCATCGATGCTATCATTGCCATCCCCGCCGATCAGCGCGTCAGAACCCGGCCCGCCATTGATCGTATCGTCGCCCCCGCGCCCGTCGAGAAGGTCGTCGCCATCCCCGCCGCTGACCAGATTCGCGGCGTCATCGAGGCGGATGACGTCGTTCGCCACGCAGCCGATGACACCTTCCATCGACCGGAACCTGGCGTTCGGTCCGCCGATATTGGAGGCGAGGAGCCAGTCGATGGAGAGCGCCGCACCGGTGCCGGTGAAATCGGCGATGTCAAAACCTGAACCGCCGTCGAACTGATCGTCGCCGCCGCCGCTGACGAACCAATCGTCGCCTTCCAGCCCCACGAACAATTCGTCCGCGGCCGTTCCCGCCAATGTCTCGCCCTGGGTCGTCCCGTGAAGGACAAGTTGCGGCCCCCCCGCCTCGATCGGAAATCGGGTGATATTGAGCAATCCGGCGGTCGTGAAATCCTGCGCGGTCAGCGACCGTCCGTCGGATGTCAGTATGGTCAAAACCTCCTGCCCGTACCGGACCGTCGCCCCGGCGGCGGTCGGCGTGATGAGCAGTTCATCGACGCTGCGAAGGTAGGACCAGAAGGACAGATCGATCCGGTCCTTGCCCCATTCGAAATCGAG
>JAUIDM010000436.1 GCA_030428915.1 Alphaproteobacteria bacterium
ATTGCGGTCGCGTAGCGCGGGATCGAAGGGCGAAAGGATGCGGATGCGGTTCGGAGGCTCCGGCACGTCCGCCGCCTTGTCGGCAAGACCCGGCCGGGCGAATGAGCGGCGGAGCGCGCCGTCCGCACCTTCGATCAGAACCTCCCCGATCTCGCCTCGCGCCAGCGCCGCCGCGCACCAGTCGCGGGCCTCGGCCGGCGTGATCAGGTCCCAGAAGGCCGCGATCTCTCCCGATGTCGCGAACCCCAGCCGGTCGAGCGCGGCGTTGCAGGCCCAGTCCACCGTCACTGCCTCCCCCGGTTCGGGCACGGCGTGGTGGTCGGGCAGGACGCGTTCCGTCAGGTCATAGATCTTGGCAAAGTTCCGGCGGTGGCAGATCGACAATTCCCCCGACCGCCAGAGATATTCGAGCGCCGTCTTTGACGGGTGCCATTCCCACCAGCCGCCCTTGCCCCGCTTTTCATCCTCGCCCACATCTCCGGACCCGCAGCGGCCGTTTTCGCGCACATGGGTCAGCACATCCTCGATCTTGGCGTGAAACTCCGACCCGTGCCAATCGGCCCAGCGGGCGCGGATACGCGCGGCGTCACGGGTGAAACGCAGCTTCCAGTAGGGAAAGAACGCAGAGGGAATGACCGAGGCGTCATGGGTCCAGTGTTCGAAAAGCGATCTTTCCTTTTCGAGCAGCACCGCAAGATTTCCTGGCCGGTAGCTTTGTCTGCGCGACCAGAGGATCATGTGGTGGGCGCGTTCGACCGTGTTGATGCTGTCGACCTGCACAAAACCCAGCCGGTGGATCAGCGACAGAAGGTCGGCACCCTTTGCCGGTCCCGAGGGCGGCTCGATCAGCGCGTGGCGGTCGAGGAAAAGCCTGCGCGCGGCCTGGTTTTCGAGAATTGGCAGGCTCATCCGCCCCAAGTCCGCTCAAGCACCCGCAGCCAGTTCTCATGCGCGATCTTCGCGATCAGCGCCTCGTCATAGCCATGAGCGCGAAGCGCGTCGAGAAGGCGCGGCAGACCTGCCGCATCGCCGATCGCGGTTGGCACCGTCGCCCCGTCGAAATCCGACCCGAGGCCGACTCGGGTCTCTCCTAGATGGTGAAGCAGATGGTCAAGATGGCGCAGGACCGGGTCCCAGCCATCAAAGGGCTTCTGCCGCCCGTCTGCGCTGAGGAAGACGGTGGCAAAGTTTAGCCCCACCATCCCGTCCGTCCCGGCGATCATCGCCAGTTGCCGGTCGGTCAGGTTGCGGGTCGAAGGCGTGACGGCATGGGCATTGGAATGGGTGGCGACGAGCGGCGCGTCGGAAAGGGCGGCCACATCGTCGAACCCCTTCTCGTTCAGGTGGCTGAGGTCGATCATGATTTTCAGCGCGTTGCATTCCCTGACCAGCCGCTTGCCTGCCTCGGTAAGGCCGTCGCCGGTATCGGGTGAGCCGGGAAACCGGAACGGCACGCCATGACCGAAAACCGTGGGTCGCGACCAGACCGGGCCGAGAGAGCGCAATCCCGCCGCATGCCAGACATGAAGCGCGTCCAGTTCCTCGCCGATGGCTTCCGCGCCCTCGAAATGCAGGATCGCGGCGATCCGGCCTGCCGCCATCGCGGCGCGGATATCGGCCACGCTGCGGCAGATTGCCAGCGATCCGGTCCGCTCCATCCACATGAGGTGGCCCGCCATTGCCAGGGCCACCGGCTGCGCCTGATCTTCCCCGATCAGGTCGGGCAGCGGCAGGTTATAGGGCGGGTTGTCCATCATGGCCTCGACATCCGGCGCGTCGTCCGGTTCGGGCGATGGGACATAGACGGCAAAGAACCCCCCGGCAAAACCGCCCGCCTGCATCCGCGGCAGGTCGAGATGGCCCTTGCCCTCGCCTGCCAGCCAGATCGACTCGCGCCGTTCCGGGTTGCGCAGAAGTCGCAGCAGAAAGTCGTTGTGCCCGTCGAATACCGGGATCATGTCCGCCCCTCCTGCCCGTGTCCGGGCGGAGCTTCGCCTGTCCGCCGCCGGAGGGCAAGCCCGACCTGCCGGACCGATTGACCTCGGGGGCAGTAGTGCAGCTATACTCCCGGCCAGCGCAAAAGCTGAGGGACGGTCCGGCCATGTGGCGAGGGGGTGGAACCTGCGGCGTCTTGGCGGCGGTCCTTTGGATCGCCTCGCAAGCCTGCGCGCCGGCGCAGGATTTCTTCACGCTCAAGGGCCATGGCGGGCCGGTCAAGGGGATCGCAGTCGGCCCTGACGGCACCATCGTGACGGCGAGCTTCGACAATTCCGTGGGTCTCTGGCGCGACGGCACACCGAAATGGCTCGAAGGTCATGCCGCCGCGGTCAATGCGGTGGTCTATGCCGGCGACGGGCGTGTCGTGTCGGCGGGCGACGATTTTTCAGTGCGGCTCTGGGACGGTGATGAAGGGCGCGAAGTTGGCCGCCATGCGGGGAAGGTCGTGCGGCTGGCACTGTCGCCGGACGACGCAAAGGTCGCCTCGGCAAGCTGGGACGGGACGGCGCGGATCTGGGCGCTTCAGGGCGATGCGCCACCCGTCGCGATCGAGGGCCACCGGGGCAGCGTCAACGATGTCGCCTTCTCGCCCGACGGGGCGCGGCTTTACACCGCTTCGGCGGACGGCACGATCCGGGTCTGGGACGCAGCGTCAGGCGCGGCGCTTGGCCAGATCGTCCATCACGGGTTCGGCGTCAACGCGCTGGCGCTGGCGGAGGACGGCGCCTGGCTGGCCTATGGCGCGGTCGATGGCGGCACACGTGTCGTGGCCCTGCCGGGCGGTGAAGTGATCGGTGATTTCACGCTCGACCGCCGTCCGATCCTGGCGCTCGCTCATGATCCGGGCGCGCAAAGGATCGCCGTAGGCGATGCTGAGGGCTATATCATGATGCTCGACACCGCCGAATGGCGGATCGCCGACGATTTCCGCGCGACGCTGAAGGGCCCGGTCTGGGCGCTGGCCTTTTCGCCGGACGGCGCGAATATCCATGCCGGCGGGCTCGACAATGCGATGTACAGCTGGCCGG
>JAUIDM010000437.1 GCA_030428915.1 Alphaproteobacteria bacterium
CTGCGGCGTTCCTGCCTGAGGAAATCGCGCCCGTCGCCATCAGGCAGCGAGATATCCAGCAGGATCAGATCGTATTGCGCGGCGCCAAGGCAATCCTCTGCATCGGCCAGCGATCCGGCAGGGTCAACGGCGTGACCGTCCAGCCGCAACCGCTCGGCCACGGACTGCGCCAGATCGGGATTGTCCTCCACCAAAAGAAATCGCACCGCTTTTTCCTCATTGTGACAGGTTGCTGTCAGCTTCCGGGCGAATCGTGGGTTTTGCAAGGGGATGGGTGCAGCGTCTTTCGTGCGCCTGCCCGGCAAAAATGAACGTCTGGGAGGACAGAATGAAATTCACGACCTTGAAGGCGCTGGGCACCAGCGCCGCGATCAGCCTTATGGCTGCCTCTTCGGTCTGGGCAGCGGAATGCATCGCGCCTGCCAACCCCGGCGGTGGCTGGGACTTCACCTGCCGTCAGATCGGCAAGATCCTATACGATATCGGTCAAGTCGACACGCCGGTTCAGGTCACCAACATGGCCGGGGCCGGTGGTGGTCTGGCCTATTCCACGGTCGTCGCCGAGCGGAACACCGATCCCGAACTTATCGTCGCGGCCTCTTCGGCAACCACGACGCGGCTTGCGCAGAAGGCATTCGGCGACGCGACGGCTGATCAGGTCCGTTTTGTTGGTGCCATCGGCGCAGATCCCGGCGTTATCGTTGTCGCCGCAGACAGCCCGTTCCAGAACCTCAGCGACATGGTCGAGGCGATCAAGGCCGATCCGTCCTCGGTCGCGTTCGCAGGCGGATCGGCAGCAGGCGGTTTCGACCACATGAAGCCATTGCAAGTCCTGAAAGCCGCAGGGTTCGATGACATCACTGCGGTGAAGTATATCGGCGTTGATGGCGGCGCGGACGCCATCACCCAGACTGTGGGTGGTTTCACCCAGGCCATGACCGGCGACATGTCGGAAATCGTCGGCTTCATCAAATCGGGCGAGGTACGCGCCCTTGCGGTTCTGACCGAAGAGCGCGTGCCGGGATTCGAGGATATCCCGACCGCCAAGGAACAGGGCTATGACGTCGTCGCCGTGAACTGGCGCGGGCTTTACGTTCCCGGCGGTATTTCCGACGAGGACTTCCAGAAATGGGCCGACCGGTTGCAGGCCGTGGCCGACAGCGACGAGTGGAAGCAGGCCATGGCCGACAACGGTCTTGCCCCCTTCACCAAGGTTGGCGGCGACTTCCAGTCCTGGATCGATGGCGTCGTCGCCCAGACCGAAGAGCTGTCCCGCGAAATCGGTGTGATCCAGTGATCCGCACCGACCGTGTCTTCGGGCTGGTCGTGATCCTTGTGGCGCTCACGTATGTCGTGAGCGCCTACAACCTGCCGCCCGGCAACCTCTTCGACAAGCTGGGGCCCAAGGCCTTTCCGACCATCATCGGCATCGGCATGATCATCTGCGCCGCCGTACTGGTGCTGCGCCCGGATGGAGAACCAGATTGGCCTAACCGCCCGACCCTGCTGGCTCTGGGCTTTGCGACGGTCGTTCTCGTGGCCTATGCCTATGCGCTGAAACCGATGGGCTTTCTGATACCCACAGCCATCGCTGCCGGCGTGCTCAGCTACCAGATCACGCCAAAGCGCTGGAACGCCGTGCTGGTCGGGATCGGCCTGTCGATCGGGCTTTTCGTGATCTTCAAATACGCGCTCGGCCTCTCGCTCTTTGCATTTCCCCGGTCGCTTACGGGCTGACAGGAGCCTTTCATGGATATCTTCGCCAATCTCGCGCTCGGGTTCTCCGTCGCGCTTACGCCCTGGACGCTGATGCTCGCCGTGATCGGCTGCTTCCTCGGTACGATCATCGGCGCGCTGCCGGGTCTCGGACCGTCGAACGGGGTCGCGATCCTGATCCCGATCACCTTCACGCTGGGCCTGGATGCAACGGCGGCGCTCGTGCTGCTGACCTCGGTCTATTACGGCGCGATGTATGGCGGGCGCATCTCCTCGATCCTTCTCAACATCCCGGGTGACGAACCCGCGATGATGACCACGCTCGACGGATATCCGATGGCCAAGCAGGGCCGCGCAGGAGAGGCGTTGGTGATCTCGGGCGTCGCCTCCTTCGTCGGCGCCTTCCTTGCCACCGTGGCGCTGGCACTGGTTGCACCCTACCTCGCCCGAATTGCCTACAAGTTTGGTCCCGCCGAATACTTCGCGCTCTATGTCCTGGCCTTCGCCACGCTGGGCGGGATGGCGTCGCGCAACCAGGCGAAGGCCGCGCTGGCCGCGCTGATCGGGCTGGCCATCGCGACCATCGGGCTCGACAACAATGCAGGCTTTGACCGCTTCACCGGCGGCAACCTGCACCTGAGCGACGGCGTCGACTTCCTCGTCGCCATTGTCGGCCTCTTCGCCGTGGCGGAGGTGTTTTTCTTCATCGAAAGCCATGGCCGCGACAGCGCTGTCGGGGTGAAGCTGGAAAAAGTCATCGTACCCTGGGCCGAGATGTGGTCGACCCGCTGGACGATGTTGCGTTCCTCCGCCCTGGGCTTTGTCGCGGGCGTTCTGCCGGGCGCGGGCGCCTCGCTCGGCTCGTTCCTGACGTACATGATGGAAAAGGGCATTGCGGGCGAAAAGGGGGGCTTCGGCACCGGCGTGGCCAAGGGCGTCGCCGCGCCCGAGGCCGGGAACAACGCGGCCGCGGGCGGCGCTCTGGTGCCGATGCTGACGCTTGGTGTGCCGGGTTCGGGCACGACGGCGGTTTTGCTTGCGGTGTTGATGACGCTGAACATCACCCCCGGTCCCACGCTCTTCGCCGACCGGCCCGAGGTGGTCTGGGGCCTGATCGCTTCGCTGCTGATCGCAAACTTCGTGCTTCTGCTTATGAACGTGCCCATGGTCCGGGTCTTCGTGAAGGTGCTGATGGTGCCGCCCGCCGTGCTGCTGCCGGGTGTAACGATGATCTCCTTCGTCGGCATCTACTCGCTGTCGGGAAGCTATTTCGACCTCGTGCTGATGATCGTCTTCGGGGTA
>JAUIDM010000438.1 GCA_030428915.1 Alphaproteobacteria bacterium
CGCGCGGGCGATGCCGAGGTGTTTCTTGGCCTGCACTTCAACAGCGCCGAGATCGAGGAAGGCCCGATGGGCCACATGCTCGAAGACCGGTATCTGCGGCGGTCGCTGCTTGAGGCGATGGCGTCCCAGCCGCTGATCACGCATCTGGCGGGCGAAACCGTTGTGGATCAGAACGTGACCGCGACCGGGGCCAATGTCACTTTGGCGTCGGGCGACATGCTGACCGGGCAGATGATCGTGGGAGCCGATGGCCGTCAGACCGGAACCGGGCAACGTGCCGGCATCCGGCGCACAGCGTGGGACTACAATCAGACCGCACTGGTCTGCGCGATTGCACATGAAAAGCCCCATGGCGGCGTGGCGCATCAGCTCTTCCTGCCGTCCGGGCCGCTGGCGATCCTGCCGTTGACGGGCAATCGGTCGTCCATTGTCTGGAGTGAGCGCAAGGGGCTGGCCGAAGAGATCAACGCCCTGCCGGAAGAGGACTACCTGACCGTGCTGCGCCCGCGTTTCGGCGATTTTCTGGGAGAGATTTCCCTGGCCGGAGAGCGGTTCACCTATCCGCTGGGTCTGACCCTGGCCAACCGGTTCATCGCGGACCGTGTGGCATTGGTCGGTGATCGGCCATGCCGTGCGGCGCGGTGAGGATTTTGCAAGTCCCTTCGTTCTGGAACGTTACGAGCAATGGCGGCGGTTCGACACCGCCACGTTGCTGACCGCGACCGATGTATTCAACCGCCTGTTCTCGAACGACAATCCACTCCTCCGGGCAGGTCGCGATCTTGGCATGGCGGCAATCAATGCGATCCCCGGTGCGCGCCGGACCTTCATCCGCGAGGCGGCCGGATTGAACGGCGATCTGCCCGATCTTATGGCGGGCTGACCCAAAGCCTTCCCGCGTGACAGGGGGCGTTCTCCATGCCAGAACCGTGGCCAAAAGGGAGGACTGTATGGACCAGAAATGCGCAATCGTAACAGGGGCCGCGCGCGGCATCGGGTTGGCCACGGCGCGGCTGTTTCTTGATCAGGGCTGGCGCGTCGCGCTCTTGGATCGCGATGCGGAGGAACTGGCGAAACAGGACGGGTTGGCAGATACGCTCTTGCTGCCCTTGGATGTGTCCCGACCCGAGGATACCGAAGCGATGGTGACACGCACGCTCGACTGGGCGGGGCGCATCGACGCGTTGGTCAACAACGCAGGGGTGGCGGAATTCGGACCGGTGGAAGAGACTGATTTTGAGGGATGGCGCCGGGTGATGGCGACCAATCTGGACGGCGTGTTCCTATGCACCCAGGCGGCAACGCGCGCGCTCAAGGTCAGCCGCGGAAGTGTCGTGAACATCGGGTCCATCAGTGGCTTGCGCGCCTCGACCCTGCGGGTGGCGTATGGCACTTCGAAGGCGGCTGTGATCCATCTGACCAAGCAGCACGCGGCCGAACTGGGCGAATATGGCATCCGGGTGAACTGCGTCTGCCCCGGCCCGGTGCGAACCAAGCTGGCGATGGCGGTGCACACACAAGAGATCATCGACGCCTATCACGACGCGATCCCGCTGAACCGCTACGGGTCGGAGCAGGAGATCGCCGAGGTGATCACCTTCCTGTGCTCGGACAGAGCGTCTTACGTCACGGGGCAGGTGATTGCGGCGGATGGCGGGTTCGAGTCAACCGGTGTGGGATTGCCTGCGCTCCGACGGTAAGGGGGGCGATGCGTAGACGCATCGCCGCGTTTGCGTTGACGCAAACGCGGCCGTTGGCGCGGCTTACTGGATCCGCATCCCGTTCGCCAGCACATGACCCTGATCATTGATCGTCAGCGTCGATTTCAGGCTGTCGGGTCCGCTGCCCGGCACTGCGAACATGCTCATCATCATGCGGGCGCCCATCGCGTCATCGCTGGTCAGCAGTCCCATCGCGATCAGCTTGTCGATAAGAGCATTCGCTCCGTCCAAGGTGAGGTTCACCTCACCGTTCGGACGCGGGAAGCCGCCAAACGTCTGCAGGTCATCATTGTCGAAGGTAAACGATCCGCTGCCGCCAAGCTTGGCACCAGCCGCCTCGACCGTCAGATTGTTAAGCGTGAGCGCGTTCAATTCGCCCGGAACCTCTCCGGTCGCGTCGAGTGCCGCCATCTGTTCGGGGTCGAACAGGTTCATGAAGGGTGTCACTTTCCCGGTCAGGTCCAGCGCGATGGTTGCCGGATCGCGGGGAAGCGCCGCACCGGGGTCGAAGATGTTCCACAAAAGGTCGGACATCTTGAAACCGCCAAGGGTGAGGCCAAAGGCCATGTCCTCCGGTTCTTCGGCCTCGGCAATCGGCGCGGTGATGCGGAAGGCGCTTTCCGCCATGCTCACATCGACCGGCAACGGAAGTTCCGGTCCGGACAGGCTGAAGGCCTGTTCCGTGGCCCGTACATCATAGCGCAGACGCGACGAATCCATCGCGAAGTCCACCCTCACCGACCCGGTGCGTGTGGTCCCTGACGTGGTGCCGGCCTCTTCGGTCGCGGCGAATTGCATTTCACCGCCCGTGTATCCCATGGACCCTTCGGCCGAAAAGCCGCCTGCCGCCAAGGACTGTGGATCGTTCGGATCAAAGCCTTCCGGCAGAACCGTCGCGCTGGACACGAAGAGCCCGTCCATCGACCCCGACACCAGCGCCGCATCGTCACTTTCCGGATCGTTGAAGGCAAAATCGTAGCGGGCTGCGGCGGCCTGAACATTTTGGGTCAGGTCCGTACCGCTGGTCGTGACCGCGACTGTGCTGCCCCCAACGTCATCAAGGATGAAGTCGAATCGCGCCTCCTCGCGCGGCACCGGCGTGCCGTCGATCTCGAACTCGGTCAGCGACAAGGACAGCTGCGCCGCGCTGTAGGTGTAGGTCATGTTTCCGGGCTCGCCCGACACCAGAAGTTCAAGACCCTCGTTGCCGTAATCCAACACCATCATGACCGCCTCTTCGCCCTCGGGGGCGGCGTCGATCGAAATCGGCATGGAGGCAGGAAAGGTCATAG
>JAUIDM010000439.1 GCA_030428915.1 Alphaproteobacteria bacterium
TTTGCGGAACGAATCAACCTCGAACGCAAAACTCTGCCCGTCCGAGGTCGTCACGGTCTGAGCCTCAAGATCCACGGTCATGCGCGCATTGGCGCCTTTCCGAGCATCCTCCATCAACACGTCAACCGCGTCCTGCGGCAGGACGATCGGCAAGATGCCGTTCTTGAAGCAGTTGTTGTAGAAGATGTCGGCGAAGCTCGTGGAGATCACGCAGCGGATGCCGAAGTCGAGAAGCGCCCAGGGTGCGTGCTCGCGGCTCGACCCGCAGCCGAAATTGTCGCCGGCGACAAGAATTTCGGCATTCCGGTAGGCCGGCTGGTTCAGCACGAAGTCCGGAATTTCCTTGCCGTCCTGGGTAAAGCGCATCTCGTCGAAGAGATTGGCGCCAAGGCCGGACCGCTTGATCGTCTTCAGAAACTGCTTTGGAATGATCATGTCGGTGTCGATGTTCACAAGAGGCATCGGCGCCGCGATCCCGGTGAGGGTGGTGAATTTGTCCATGTCTCTTCTCCCTTACACCGCTTCCGCCATCATCTCGCGCACATCGGTCAGATGACCGGTGACCGCCGCCGCCGCCGCCATCGCGGGGCTCATCAGGTGGGTGCGTCCGCCCCGGCCCTGACGGCCTTCGAAGTTGCGGTTGGAGGTCGCGGCACAGCGTTCTCCGGGCGACAGCTGGTCAGGGTTCATCGCCAGGCACATGGAGCAGCCCGCAAGTCGCCATTCGAACCCGGCATCGATGAAGATCTGCGCCAGACCCTCTTCCTCGGCCTGCGCCCGCACGAGACCCGAGCCCGGCACGACCATCGCGCGCATTCCCGGCGCAACCTTTTTGCCCTTCAGGATGGCGGCGGCTGCCCGCAAATCCTCGATCCTTCCATTGGTGCAGGAACCGATGAAGACCGTATCGATCTTGATGTCGGTAAGTTTCGTGCCCGGTTTCAGCCCCATGTATTCGAGCGACCGCGCAGCCGCATCGACTTTGCCACCCTTGAAATCCTCAGGCGCGGGAACCGAAGCCGTGATTGGCAGTACGTCCTCGGGGCTGGTGCCCCAGGTCACGACCGGGGCAATGTCCTCGCCCTTCAGCGTCACCACCTTGTCGAAATGCGCGCCCTCGTCGGTCTTCAGCGTCTTCCACCACGACATCGCGGCTTCCCATTGCGCGCCCTTCGGCGCGTGCGGACGGCCCTTCACATATTCAAAGGTCTTCTCGTCCGGCGCGATCAGGCCCGCGCGCGCGCCGCCCTCGATCGCCATGTTGCAGACGGTCATGCGGCCTTCCATCGACAGATCGCGGATCGCCTCGCCGCAATATTCGATGACATAGCCGGTGCCGCCCGCCGTTCCGGTGGCGCCGATGACCGACAGCGTGATGTCCTTGGCGGTCACACCGGGGCGCAGCTTGCCGGTGATCTCTACCTTCATGTTCTTCGACTTCTTCTGGATCAGCGTCTGGGTGGCCAGAACATGCTCCACCTCGGACGTGCCGATGCCGTGGGCCAGAGCGCCGAATGCGCCATGGGTCGCGGTATGGCTGTCGCCGCAGACGACGGTCATGCCCGGCAAGGTCCAGCCCTGTTCCGGCCCGACGATATGGACGATGCCCTGACGGATGTCCGAGACGGGATAGTAGTGAACGCCGAAATCCTTAGCGTTCTTGTCGAGCGCCTCGACCTGGATGCGGCTCTCCTCGTTCTCGATCCCTTTTTCGCGGTCAAGCGTTGTGGGCACGTTATGGTCGGGCACCGCGATGGTCTTTTCCGGCGCACGCACCTTGCGGCCGGTCATGCGCAGGCCTTCAAAGGCCTGGGGGCTCGTCACCTCATGAACAAGGTGGCGGTCGATATAAAGCAGGCAGGTGCCATCGTCCTGGGTATCGACGACATGGGCATCCCAGATCTTGTCATAGAGCGTCTTGGGGGACATGGGTCCTCTCCGGTTTGTCAGGAATCCAAAAGGCGACAGGAAGGGGTGCCGATCAAAGTCGGGCCAGCACCGTCATCGTCGCGCCGAAGAACCGCCAGGGGAGGCGCGCGCGATCATCCATATCGAAAATCCGTTTCATAGGAAGGCGACATATACCGCGCCGCTGAGTCTATCAAGCGCCTCCCCGCGCGCTGGTCGGACAATGGCCGGGACCGGTCGGCGCCGCGTCGGCATGATGTCGGCAAAACGTATGGCAATGTATCGGGCCGCATCCCTTGAAAACCGGCGGCCGCACCGCATCTTCTGTCCTGCGCTATTGTAAGCCGGCGGCACGGCAGAACCGGCATCAGGGGGACATATCTTGACTGACATCTGGCTTCCGCTTCTCGGCGGGCTGATCTTCCTGATCCTCGGCGGCGAATTCCTCGTGCGGGGTGCGGTGCGCGTCGCCGAGCGGCTTGGCGTTTCGCCCCTGGTCATCGGTCTGACCCTGGTCGGGTTCGGCACCTCCACGCCCGAGCTGGTCACTTCGGTCAGGGCCGCACTTTCGGGCGCGCCCGGAATTGCCTACGGCAACATCGTCGGGTCGAACATCGCCAATATCCTGCTGATCGTCGGCGCCTCGGCGCTGCTGGCCCCCATCGCCGTCAATTCGGCGGCCCTGCGGCGTGATGGTGGGGTGATGCTGGGGGTTACGCTGGTCTTCGCGCTGATCGCGGCGACCTTGCCGATCACCCGGGTGGTCGGGTTCGCCTTCGTCCTCGCGCTTGCCCTCTATATCTGGCTCGCCTTCAGGATGGAGCGCCGGGCGGGTGCCGTCGATCACGGCGCGGTCTATGACAAGGCCGCAGCGTTTGAAGGCATCGACCCGGGCATGTCCCCCGACGCCGTGGCGAGGCCAAATCTGTGGCGCGCGCTCGGCACTGCGGTCGGCGGCCTTGTCCTTGTGGTCGTTGGCGGCGGTTTCCTTGTCGACGGCGCGGTGGCGCTCGCGCGGTCCATGGCGATTTCGGAAACGGTGATCGGCCTCACCATCGTCGCCCTCGGCACCTCCATGCCGGAGCTTGTGACCTCGCTCGT
>JAUIDM010000440.1 GCA_030428915.1 Alphaproteobacteria bacterium
CCCGGTCGCCTCGATGCCGTTGGCGGCCATCTACGACGATGAGTTGGAAACCGCCGTCAGGGACGCCTATCCGCGCGATTACATCACGTTCGGCTTCACGAAGTGGAGAAAGCCGCTCTGATGCCGGATCAGGCCGCCTGAGAGGACCGCGCCTCGGTCAAGACCGCATGCAACGCCGCCGGATCGGCATTGGCCCGAAGTTTCGCACAGACCGCGGCCTCGCGCATCGTCCGTGAGACGAGCGCCAGCGCCTTCAGATGCTCCACTCCCGAATCCTTCGGGGCAAACAGAGCAAAGACAAGGTCGACGGGCTGACGGTCGACCGAGTCGAAATCCAGCGGTTTCTCAAGCTTGAGGAAGACGCCGACCACGCGATCCAGCCCTTCCAACCGCGCATGCGGCAGGGCAACGCCATGGCCGACGCCGGTCGGTCCTAGGCTTTCACGCTCCTGCAACGCGTCGACCGTGTTGGACGCGCTCAGACCGTATACGGTCTGAGCGACCTCGCTAAGGTCCTGAAACAGGCGCTTCTTGCTGGTAGCATGGCCAAGGACCCGGACGGCGGCCGGCTTCAGAAGGCTAGAGAGTTCCATTTGCCCTTACTGTTCCCGCACCGTATCGTCGATGCTTTTCTAGTTGGCCGATGTGTCAATCCAGCCTACGTTCCCATCATCGCGGCGGTGCACGACACTGACGCCGCCATTCTTTTCGTTCCTGAACACAAGAAGCGGGGCCCCGGCCAGCTCCATCTGCATGACCGCCTCACCGACCGAGAGAGAAGGGATTTGCGTCTCCATCTCGGCGATGATCATCGGTTGCAGACTGTCGGGCTCCGAATCCGGCGCTTCGCCATTCGCGGCGAGCACATACATGGGTGCGCCGGCAAATTCAACAGGTGCCGTCCGATCACGGTGATGATCCCTGAGTCGACGCTTATAGCGGCGCAACTGCTTGTCCATTTTTTCGCGGCAGGCCTCAAATGCGGCGTAGATCTCGGTCGCATGGCCATTCGCGGAAACGGTCAGGCCGGTGGACAGATGGACCGTCGACTCGCAGGAATACTCATGGGCGTCGCGCGCGAATATCACCGCTGCATCGGTCGGGCGCTGCGAATATTTTTCGACCGTTTCGGCCAGTTCAGACCGCACATGGGTCTGAAGCGCTTCACCAACGTCGATCTGCCTGCCACTGATTTTGTATCTCATAACACCTCCTTCATTTGGGTGAATTGAGTCCACGCTACGCAGCCTTTTCGAGAGCGTCGCGAGACCTGATGGGTAAATGGGGGCATATTTCTAGAACGCATCTTGCGGCTGGTTCATTCTTGAAACCTTCCGACGCCGTAGCCCGAACGATGAGGGTATGCGCATGCATTTGTAGTATTTGGCGCCAGTTCGGCGGGCGATGTCAACGCCCTCTGTGTTGACGTGGGTGCATAATGTCTGATCCGCAAGGGACGAGTCGTCGGATTCCGACGCGATTACCTAAAAACCGTTCCGATTGCCCTTGGGCGATGCAGCCGGCACTTTGCCGAACCGCTTCTGGCGGCCTGGCCGGTCGCGCTCGAGTGCCGACTGGGCCCCTGCGTCAGCCCCGCAGGATCGCTCGCAGATCAGGAAATGCGGAAACTCTGGCCCAGATAGACGCGGCGCACGTTTTCGTCCCGCACGACCTCGTCTGCGGTGCCGCTCATCAGGACGGTCCCATCATGCAGAATATAGGCCCGGTCGACGATCTCCAACGTTTCCCGAACGTTGTGATCGGTGATCAGAACTCCGATCCCCCGGGATTTCAGATCGTGAACGAGGTTGCGGATGTCACCAACAGAGATCGGATCGACACCGGCAAAGGGTTCGTCAAGAAGGAGATATTTTGGATTGGCCGCCAGACAACGCGCGATTTCCACCCGCCGCCTTTCGCCACCCGAAAGGGCAAGTGCGGGCGCGCGGCGCAAGTGGGTGATGGAGAACTCCGACAGCAGTTCTTCCAGCCGCTCGCGGCGCTTGTGAATATCGCTTTCGGTGATTTCCAATACCGCGAGGATATTATCCTCCACCGACAGGCCGCGAAAGATCGACACTTCCTGTGGCAGATAGCCGATCCCCAGGCGCGCGCGGCGATACATCGGCAAGCCGGTGACGTCGCGCCCGTCGATCGTCACCTGCCCCGCATCCGGTGCGATAAGGCCCGCGATGTTGTAAAAACACGTCGTCTTGCCCGAACCATTGGGGCCAAGCAGCGCCACCACCTCTCCCCGGGCAAGGTCTAGCGAGACGTCGCGGATCACGGGGCGGCGGCGATAGGCCTTGCGCAGATGCTTGACACGAAGGCCCGCACTGCCCTCTGCAACGGTCAGTTGGGGTGCCGGCGTCATCAGTTGTTACCCGGCAGAAGGATCGTCTTGACCCGTCCTTCCATACGGCCCGTCCCGCTGGCGAGGTCCACGAACAGTTGCTGGCCCGACATCGTGCTGCCCTCCTGGGTCAGAAGGACGTCGCCGGTCAGAACGACCTCTCCGTCGGCGACGGTGTAAACCGCCTCCTGCGCTTCGGCCGCTTCCGGGCCGCTGATCATCGTCACGCCGCCGGTGGCGTGCAGACGCTCGATCTCGGATGTGTTTCCGGTCGCGTATTCGACCTGAAGGCGCGGAGCCGTCAGCCGCATATCGCCCTGTATCACGACCACATTGCCGGTAAAGATCGCCGTGCCGTCATTCTGATTGACGTTCAACTGATCCGCCGTCACCTCGACCGGCTGGGACGTATCCGCACGGATGCCGCCGAAGGACACATCCGTGCCCTGGCCATAGGCCGCCAGCGGCACCAGGACCAAACAGGCCATCAAAGCGCGGATTTGGATTGGCATTCGGGAACCTTCACTTCACCGGATCGTATATCAGCTTCACGCCATTCTTGAAAACCAGAACATAACCATCGTTCTCGGCACCACTATGGCTGATTTCCATATTTCCCGCCTCAATCGTGCCATAGGGCGCCTCGGC
>JAUIDM010000047.1 GCA_030428915.1 Alphaproteobacteria bacterium
CGGTGCTTTCCCATGCGGGTGTTGCCGATATCGTCTACGCAGCCCTCAGACCGGGACGAAGAAATCGCAAGACCCCCAAGTTTTGCCCACTCCCGACACGCACTGTACAGAAATGGGTGTCCAGAATAATAGGCGTGTTCAATATGCCGTCAATATAATTTTAGGACATATCTGCAGCGCATGTACGTAACCGAACCTTTCCGGACAGCCCTCACCACATCTGCTGGCGCATCAGATCGCGATGCTCGCCAGCGCGAAATCGCTTGTTCACATCGCCCCGTGAAAACTTGTCCTCAAGGAACGGCTGACGTGCCTTGATCCGCTCCATCGCGGCCTCAACATCGTCGTTCAGAAAATCAGACACCTTCTGCTCTGGCGCATCCGCAGCAACGATGTCTTCGAGAAAGTCTGACATCACGCCCATGTCGCGCCATGCATCATACCCATCAGCCTCATCCCGGCGCTCCTGATACCCGTGCGGACCTCCGCAATCCTCTGGCGGGCAAGCCCCCGAACCGCCCGTGCAGATTGGATAGGACTTCTTCGGCGGCGGGTTGATCGCCTCAAGACGGATCTCGTGCTCCCAATGATCGCCCATGTCATAGATGCACGAAAACCGGTCATTTTCGCGGAACCCGAACTGGCGCATTGGCACATCCGGGCTCGCGGCATGCAACTCGAACGACCCGTACCGAACCGCATGAATGTCAAAGAGGAACAGATGAATGCCCTCCCAGCCCATCGCGACCTGCAGAATACCGTGCAGTTCGCGTAGTGTAGTCGACATAGGCACCAGAACACGCCGCCAAATCATCGGGCTGAGTCCAAGAAGACGAACTTTCAACTGATAGATTTCCGGCGCGACAGACATCCAAAATCCCTGCCACCGTCAAACCCGAAACGCAACTGCCCCACACTTTGCGGTACTCTCCTTACTCTCACCCGTTGGCTGGAGAACCGGGGTCAACCCCAAAACCGGCCCGACCGCCCTGGAGTTCCGGAAGCGAGCGGGGATATCGATGGTGCTGACAAAGGCAAGGGCGGTCACCGCACCAACCCCGGGGACCGTCATCAGTCGATTGCAGGTTGCATCGTCCCGGGCAAACGCCAGGACCTTCCCGTGCAGCCGGTTGAATGCCTCGCGCAGCTCCCGTCGGGCGGACAGCAGCGGCGCCACGATTTCGTCGAGCTCGGGGCGCCCTTCGACAAGCTCATGGATCCGGTTTTCGAACGGCGCCGCGCCGGCCATGCCGACCTTGAGCCCGAAGTTCCGCAGAAGACCACGAAGATCATTCTCAAGGGCAATCGCCTTTTCCTGCAGCGCCTCGGTAGGCAGCCCGCCGGGCACGACATGTTCCGGGGCATGGGCTTGCACCCCCGCGCCGGAACAGCGCCGACAGGCATATCTGGGGCGCCGGTTGACCAGCACGCGGAGCTGGGCGGGCACCACGTCCAGCCGCTCGGAGACATCCTCGCCGATCCTGGCCATCTCGCCGCAACCGCAGGGGCAGAGCGTGCTTTTGGGTTCGATGACCCGTTCGATCCGGGGCAGGTGTTTCGGAAGATGACCGCGGTTGCGTTTCGGTATGCCGCTCTCGGCAGCACCTTGCCCCTTCAGTGCGCGTCGCACCTTCTCCTGCGCCGCTTCCAGCACGCCCTGCGCCAGTTCGACATCTTCGAGCGGCAGATTGAACTGCTCCGGGTCAAGCTTCTCGGACCTCCGCCCGAACTTCTCCCGGCGCAGCTCGCTGACGATGCTCTCCAGACGTTTCTGGGCCTCGACCGCATCCGCCAACGCCGCCTCGGTCTCGGCGAGGCGGGCCTTCAGAAGCGCGTTCTCTTCGGCCAGGGCGGTGTCGGTCATGGCTGCGATCAAGCACACGGGCGGGATCACCACCACCGGTAAATCATCGCCGAGAACTGCGCGGGCGACATCTTCATCACGCCGTCCTGAACCTTGGGCCAAACGAACTTCGCTCCCTCGAGGCGCTTGTGGACCAGCACGATGCCGGTCTAGTCCCAGACCAGCACCTTGATGCGGTCCGCGCGCTTGGCCCGGAACACGAAGGCCGCGCCGCTGAACGGGTCGAGGCCCATCACCTCCTGAACCAGCAGCGCCAGGCCGTCTATGCCCTTCCGGAAATCCGTCGGGCGCGTGGCCACGTAGACGCGCAGCCCACCAGCCGGCGAGATCATTGCGATGCCGCCCGGATCGCGCGGATCATCCGGGTCAATTGCGCCTCATCCATGTCCGGCGGCACACGCAGGGTCACGCCATCGACCACCATCTCGATCCTGCTGGACCTGGTCGCGCCGCCGCGCCGTTTCGGGCTGGGTGCAGGCCGGGCCGGATTTGGCTCCACGACAAGCGCCGCGAACATCGGTTCGTCAGTTGTCCCGGCGGGCAGAGCCAGCGCGCCGGCCATCAGCTTCTTGCGCCAATCGTAGACCTGCCAGCGGGTCACGTCATGTCGCCGTGCGACATCCGCCACCTTCGCCCCGGGCACCAGGCTCTCCGCCGCGATCCGCGCCCGTTCCGCCTCGCTCCGCATGCGCCGGCCCGACCGGCCTTCCAAAACCTCGATCCGGCCCGCGTAACCATCCGTTGAGCCGTCTAAAGAGCCGTCCATTTTGCCGTCCAGTCCTATGCCTCATCTCGACAACAGGACTCGCACAGATGGCCTCACAGCGGCAGGAGGGGATCGCCGAGGCGCTTACCATTTTACACGCCCCGCCGCATTAACTTTACGGTGCCATCCCGCCGAATGCAGCAACTACTTCGCCAATGCCGGATACGCTTCCGTCAAAACCTGAAGTGCTCTAGGAAGCCGTCCACGCCACGCATGTACCGCGCGAGAAGACAGGCAATGCGCCGACCACGTCGTTGAGGTGCGTGACACCGCCGAAATAGAGGGCATTGGTGATGAAAATATCGCCCGCGCGATATTTTCGGCCTGCAGTTCGATGATGCGCTTTACCGCCTAGTCGAGCACCCCGACGAAGGTCGGGATGCCTGCGCCTTAACTGATCAGTGAGCCCGAGGAGGCGGTCACGCCGGTGCCTACATCAAGCATTTCATAGATCATCGGGCTCATCGCGGTCTTCTTCAACACCGCGAACATTTCGTCCGCCGCCGCCATCAGCGCGGACTGGATGAAGGTGGCGGTGATCCGATCGACAGACGAGCCGGTCATGTCAGATCGATGCGATGTGCAGATCGCGCGGCACCGTCGAGAGGATCTCCGGCCCGACCTCGCGCAAGATGACGATTTCTTCGAGGCGAATGCCGAAGCGGCCGGGTATGTAGATGCCGGGCTCGATGGAAAAGACCATGCCCTCCTGGAGCACCGTCTCCGATGTTGCGGTGATATAAGGCGGCTCATGTGTCAATCGGCATTGAATGGGGGCTCTGTCGCAGATTTGGTGCAGTTGAGCTACTGAGGCGCTACATTTTGGTAGTCTTTTATGGAGGTTGCCGATGTCGTCTTGGTTTTCGCGACGAGATTTTCTGCCTACAGGGCTTACGGCCGATCAGGTTGAGCTTGATGGCAATACGATCCGCGTCCACGCCCGCTCTTCAGAGCCCGCGGCCGCCTGTCCGCGCTGTGGCACTATTTCACACCATGTCCACAGTAGGTATCGGCGCCGGCCAGCCGACGTTCCAGCGCACGGGCGAGCCGTGGAGCTCGTCTTGCGGGTCCGCCGCTTTCGCTGCTGTGCTCCACGTTGTCCCGCCAAGATCTTCGCCGAGCGGTTCTCGCCCGGCGTCACCCAGCCACATATGAGGCGAACGTCACGCCTGCAGGGACTTGTGCGCCATCTCGGCCTTGCCCTTGGCGGACGCCCCGCGCAGGCGCTTGCCCGACGTCTTCTGCTGCCGGTGAGCAAGGACACCTTTCTGCGCAGCGTGCGAGGCGCGGCGGGTGCGGACACTTCGGTCCCGCGCGTAATCGGCATCGATGACTGGGCATGGCGCAAGGGACAGCGCTACGGCACACTGATCTGCGATCTTGAACGGCGGCAGGTGATCGATCTGCTGCCTGACCGTGAGCCCGCCACCGTGGAAGCGTGGCTCCGTGCGCGTCCCGGCATCCAGATTGTCGCCCGCGATCGCAATGGCGGCTATGGCGGTGCTGTTTCGCGTGCCCTGCCAGAGGCGGTTCAGGTCGCCGACCGCTGGCACCTGCTTGAGAATGCAAGCGCCGCATTCCTGGGCGCCGTGCGGCGAAGCATGCCTGCTATCCGCAAGGCCATCGGGGCGAACACGCTTGATCCCACGTTGCTGACGGCGGCGGAAAGGCTGCAATACGAAGGATTTAGGCGCCGCCAGCAGACCAACCGGATGGTGCGGGAGATGGCCGATGAGGGCCTTGCCATCAAACGCATCGTCCGCTCCACCGGGCTCAGCCGCAAGCTCGTTCGCCAGATCCTGCGCGGGGAACGTGAAGATGTGTTCCGCATCCGCGAGAGCAGCCTGACCCCCTGGCTACCGCGGCTGGAACAGGAATGGAGCGGCGGCTGTCAGAATGGCGCGGAGCTTTGGCGCCGCCTCCAGGCCGGCGGCTTCCACGGCAGTCTGCGGGTCGTCGGCGAGTGGGCAACACGCCAGCGCCGCGCCGAGCAAGCGGTGCCAAACGGGACAGGCAAGTCACCGCCCCCCCGCAGGATTGCCCGGCTCCTGACCCTGGGTCGAGATCACCTGTGCAGGGCTGATGCGGTTCAGGTCGCGCGGATCGAAGCGGCGTTGCCAGCCTTGGCCGCCGCCCGCGCACTGACCGACCGGTTCACGGACATGGTGCGCAACGCTCGCGAGGATGCCTTGGCCGACTGGCTCGACGAGGCGGATGGCAGCATGATTGCGCCCTTCGCCCGCGGCCTCCGGAGCGACTATACCGCAGTTGCAGCCGCGCTGCGGGAACCATGGTCAAACGGGCAGACCGAGGGGCAGATCAATCGGTTGAAGACGTTGAAACGCCAGATGTACGGGCGCGCCAACATCGATCTGCTCAGGGCGAGGCTCGTCGCAAAATCATGATCACCGAAGTGCACCAACTCTGAGTCAGAGCCCTTATTCCACGCCGATCAACAATAAGTGAGTCAAATATGAGTATTTGTGATATTAATTTTTAAAATAGCACTAACATCCATATGGTTGGTGCAAGTCTTGCAGCGTTGATGGGGGAGAGACAGCTATATGCTGAAAATGCACCAACAATGTAACGTCAGGGTGCGGCTCGGCAGCTCTTAATAAGATCACGCCGGCAGCGGAGGTTAGCAGCGAATTGTCTAACCGCATATGGATGGGGCTGGACAATGAGAAGCGAATTCGTACGCCTTCAAGTTGAGTATGACTGTCTAAGGGTCTCGGTGAGAGGTCGTCGAGCCTTGTATTCGGCGTGCACGGATGAACCGTTGCTCCCACAGATGTCATGCGACCATCTATCCATGATAGTATCCACCACGCTGGTTGCCCTGCTATGAAGAGAAACGAGACCAAGAAACGAGTTGCCCTGGGCAGTTTGCTGGGCCGGTCGGAGATTGTTTTCCTGCCTGGTGGAGGCGGGCCGCTGGATTTCCTGCTCATCGAGCAGGCGGGATATCAGGGAGCCTATCTGAGCGGCTATTCCGTAGCAGCTCAGCGGTTCGGTGTCCCCGACATCGGCCTGATTGCTTTCAGGGAAATGCTCGATGCCGTTCAGGCCGTCTGTCGAGTGACGTCCATTCCCATCATCGTCGATGGCGACACCGGCTACGGCGGCGTCCTCAATGTCCGCCAGACGATCCGCGAGTTCGAAGATGCCGGCGCAGCTGCCGTGTCGATCGAGGATCAGTGCTGGCCAAAACGGTGCGGTCACATGCACAACAAGGCCATCGAGCCGATCGATACAGCCGTCGACAAGATCGAGGCCGCCGTTCGCGCCCGTCGCGACGATAACATGATGATCATCGCACGCACCGATTCTCGCGATGTACTCGGCCTCGACGAGGCAATTCGCCGGTGCAAGGCATTCAAGGCTGCCGGCGCCGATATGGTCACCCTTCACGGTCCGCAATCGATCGAGGATCTCAAGACCTTGGTGGGAGAGATCGAGGGTCCGCACAACGTGATCATAGGGGAGGGTGAGTTCACGGATGCCATGGAAGTCTCCACCCTCTTCGATATGGGCTTCCAATTCGCCGGATTGGCGAGCAGCGTCCTCAGGACTTACGTCTCTGCGGTCTCCGTAATGCTCAGGAACGTCAAGCATAGCGGCCACATCCGCGACATCGCGAAATCCACCGTTAGTCTCGATGAACTCAACGAGATCGTCGGGATCAAGGTCTTGCAGGATTTTGAAGATGAGATCGCCATACGCGCGGGACCGGTTCGTTAGGTGAGTCGCATACGTATCGACACGCGACAACACAGATGTTTCTTCGCTTATCGCTAAATATAACCAGCTGAATAAATCGCCAATCAGCGCCCAGAATAAGATGTAAAAATTCTAATTTGCAGGTGGAAACCGAGTGATGACCCAGCCGATTGATACGACTCGTCAGATTGGGTCGAGCCTGGTTTCAGGAGATGGCAGAACTAGTTTTGCCAATTCGATGTCTGTCTCGACTTCAGACATATCCTATTCCTTCGTCAAGGGCCGGAAAGTGCTCGATGGGATAAACCTCGAAGTCCCAGCCGGCGAATTCTGGACACTCCTCGGGTCGAGCGGCTCGGGCAAGACGACGCTTTTGCGCCTCCTTGCAGGTCTGGTGAGTCCGGCAACCGGCCGGATACTGTTTGGCGGCAGGGATGTGACGAAACTGGATCCGCAGCGGCGCGAGATCGGGTTCGTATTCCAGAATTACGCACTCTTCCCGCATTTGAATGTGGCGCGCAACCTCGAATTTCCCCTGAAGCTGCGCAAGTTCCCGAAGGCAGAGCGCGACCGCCTGATCACCGAAGCTCTGGATCTCGTCCACCTGTCCGACTACAGGTCGGCGTTCCCGGCGCAGCTCAGCGGCGGGCAGCAACAGCGCGTAGCGGTCGCCCGCGCGCTGATCTTCCGGCCGTCGATCATGCTCCTGGACGAGCCTTTGGGCGCACTTGACAAACGACTACGCCAGCAACTCGGCGCCAATTTGCGTGAGATCCAGCAGGCCACCGGTATCACGGCAATCTACGTCACCCACGACCAAGAGGAGGCGTTTTCGCTCTCAGATGGCGTGGCGGTGATGAATCAGGGCAGGATCGAACAGGTAGATACCCCGGTTACGCTGTACAAAGCCCCTGGATCGAAGTTCGTCGCCCAGTTCCTAGGTGAGACGAACTTATGGAGCGGTATAGTCCGCAGCCATTCCGGGTCAGCGGTTAGCGTCGATATCGGCGAAGGCACCGTTTTGTGCAGTGCAAATCGCAGTCACACGGTCGGCGAAGCGGTAAGGGTCTCGATCCGTCCGGAGGACATCACCTTGTCGGCGAACGCCGATGTCGCCAACGCACCCGGCTCGTTCCGGGCGATGGGAACTGTGCTGCGTGAGACGTTCCTTGGCAGCCGCAAGGTCGTCACCGCAGCACTTGCCGACCGGCAGGTCATCGTCGAACTGCCCTCCAATGTGCGGGTCCCCTCCGGAGGCTCCCCATGTGTGATCACGATCGGACCCGGCGCAGCCGTAGTCGTGGCCTGACACGCTGAAACTGCAACTGTTCAACCATCATTTTCTAAGGGAGAAGAACATGATAGCCCAAAATCGAACTGGCAAGGTGCTATGGCTCGGCTTTGTCGGGGCGTTGGTATTTGGATCGGTTCCCGGCAACGCGGATGACGGCGACAATCCTGTCGTCAAGCCCGATTTCGAACCTGCGATCTTCGACAATCTCGGCTCCGACCCGCTCCACCAGTATGACGTCTCGGGCGGCGCCGTCACCCAGGTGCTGACCAGCACCTTCTACACCGACTTCAAGGCCCGGACCGGCATTACCGTCAGGCCGGATTTCAATACCGACAATTCGAAGTGGCACGCTGCGGTCGATGCGAACCAGGCGCAATGGTCGATCGTTCAGTTTGACGGGGCGGCCGCTGCCCGTTCCGAGAAGAATGGCGAACTGCTGCCCCTCAACAAGGACATCTTGCCCCTGCATCTGATGAACGACGGGGCCTATACCGATCATGTCCTGCGCCCTTGGAAAGTCGGCGTCATCCTCACCTGGAACAAGGACCTGTTCCCCAACGAAGGCCCGGACACGATCCAAAAATTCTTCGACCGCGACGCCTTTCCGGGCAAGCGCTGCCTGTTTAGGGCGGCGCAGGGCGGCGGTGTGCTGGAGGCGGGGATGGCCGCCGGCGGGGTCGACGCCGGCTCGATCTATCCGCTCGACACCGCGTTCGCGTTTAAGCAACTTGACCGGATCAAGAACGACATCGTCTGGTTCACGAGCGCCGACCAGGCCCAGCGTGCCCTCAAGAGCGGCGACTGCGCGATGGGGATATTGTGGGCGAACCGCGTCTACCAGAGCGTTCACTCCGACAATGCGAACCTCGGCCACAGCTGGAACTTCGGCGTGACGGACACCGTCTATTATGCCGTTCCCAAGTCGGCGCCCAATCCGAGGGCAGGCCAGGCGCTCCTTGCAATGTTCATCCTCGATCGCAAGGCGGGAGCCGAGATGGCCTCGAAGATCGCGCTCGCCCCCGACCTGAAGGACCCTCTCCCGGTGGACGATTCTCTTCAGCCTTATCTGGCGGTCGGGGCAAACACGACCCACACCATCCAGTCGGACACCGCCTGGTATGGAGACAACATCACCCGGTTGAGCGATGAATTCAACGAGTGGCTGCTGGCCAAGTGATGAGCGATCCCCTCGTTATCAGCCAGACCGGAGCGCACATGTCCACGAAGAAGCCGATCCTGGGCAACAGCCTGATGGAAAAGCTTACGGTGCTGCCGTACCTTTCCGGGCTGGCTGTCATCCTGGGGTTCTTTTTCTGGCCGCTTGTCGAGGTTTTC
The DNA here is from genome assembly GCA_030428915.1 of Alphaproteobacteria bacterium. GTDB lineage: Bacteria > Pseudomonadota > Alphaproteobacteria > Rhodobacterales > Rhodobacteraceae > Albidovulum. The sequence continues at coordinate 8,983 of JAUIDM010000047.1, forward strand.
CTGCGAAGCTTCAGCCTCGAAGGCAATGTGACGCTGAGCGGTCCGGATTTCACCCTGTCTCATTATGCGCAGGTGGCGACCCTGCCTTACATGAGGTCGCTCATTCTCCAGACGGCAGTGGTGAGTTTGCTGGCGGCCGTCGTGACGTTGGGGCTTGCCTTTCCGGTCGCCTATCTCATGTCGCGGGTGCGACCGGAAGTGGCCGCCGTGATCGTCGGCTTCATCATGCTCGAGTTCTTCTCCTCAATCGTGGTCCGGCTGTTCGGCGTGTCGGTGATGCTGGGTAGCAGCGGGCCGCTCAACTGGGCCTTGAGGCTCATCGGCATCGGGGAGCAGCAACTGCTCTACAACACGTTCGCGACAACCGTCGGGATGGCTCACTACCTCATACCCATCGCCGTCCTAGTTCTCTACAGCGCCATGCTGAATATCGACCAGAACCTCATGCTGGCCGCCAAGACGTTGGGCGCGAGCGCGCGGCATACATTCTGGAAAATCTATTTTCCGCAGATAAGGTCTTCGGTCGTGGCAGCCGCATCGCTCTGCTTCATCCTGGCGGCCGGCTTCTTCCTCACGCCCTCGATGCTTGGCGGCAACTCCGACATCACCATCCCGCTGTACATCGTGCAGCAGGTGTCGCTCTACGAGTGGGGCAGGGCCTCCGCGCTCGGCGTACTCCTGCTGATCGTCACGGTGATCGGGTACTACATCTCGGTTCGTCTCGGCCGCGGGTCGCTGTTCGCCTTCGCCAGCGAGGGTGTCGGCAAAGGGACGGCGAGCGACGATCCGCTGCGGCTGACCACAATGACGGTCGTTTTGTGGGTGATCACGGGCTTCGTCGTTCTGGCGCTGCTGAGCCCCCTCGTCGTGGTGATCGCCTCCAGCTTCAACGGCTCGCCATTCCTGAATTTCCCCCCGTCAGAGCTGACCTTCTCCTGGTACAAGCAGGCGTTCGGCGATCCGCTGTGGACGTCGTCCATCTGGAAGAGCGTCAGGGTCTCCTTGGCCGTCGGCGTTCTGGGCTGCGCCCTGGGCTTGCTGCTCGCCCGCCTGAAGAGCCAGGTCACCAACCGGCACATCGCGGACTGGATCGGGGTGCTGGCGCTGCTTCCGCTGATCGTCCCCACGATCCTGACGGCTATCGGCGTCTTCGGGATGGAGGCGCGGCTGAAGCTTCTTGGGACGGACATCGGTCTGATCCTGCCGCTGGCCGTGATGACCATGCCGTATGCCTTCGTGATTATCGACGGCGCCATGTCGCGCGGCACCAAGGATATCGAAACGGCGGCATGGACGCTGGGCGCCTCGCGGGTACAGGCCTTCTGGATGGTTGTCGTGCCGCGGATTTTGTCCGCGCTGGTGGCCTCCACCGCATTGTGCGCGGTCATCGCCTGGGACGAGATCACGATCGCGCTCTTCCAGACCGGCTTCGAGAAAACGCTGCCCGTCCTGATCTATTCGACCGTGTATAGCGGGCCGACGCCGGAAGTGTCCGCCGTAGCCAGCGTCGCGATGCTCGCGGTGTTGTTGGCGCTGACCGCCTTCATGCTGTTCCGCCGGCGCGTCCGTATGTCGCCTAGGCGGGTTCTCCAAACCAATGAGGAACTATGATGGGTACTGCGTCTGAAATATCTCGCGCTGCCGCGGAGCATACCGCTCTATGGAAAATCCTGGATGACATGGTCGGGTCGATCACGTCCCGCCCCCTAGAGGCGATCGCGCCGCGGACCATCGAGCACGTGTCGCTGGTCTTTGCGGACACGGTGGGTGTGATGCTTGCCGGCCGCCGCTACGAACCGGCACGCCGGCTCGCCACCGAGATCGGCGGCAATGGCGGGCGGGCCCAGCTGGTGGTCAGCGAAGGTAGCGGCGACGCGATCCAGGCTGCCCTGATCAACGGGACCTGCGGCACCGTGCCCGAACTGGACGAGTTGATCATCGGCGGCGGCGTGGGCGGCCACCCGGGCATGCACATCGGCCCCGCCGTCGTCGCGGTGGCGCAGGAGACCGGTGCGACGGGGGCGGACCTGCTCAGATCCTTCCTTGTCGGCTACGAAGTCACCGCGAGGTTGTTCCAGTGGTTCGATCTCGATCCGCGGGTGCAGCCGCACGGCCATCTGGGCACGATAGGAGCGGCGGCGGCGGTTGCCCAGCTCATCGGCGCCGACCCCGCCCAGGCTTGCCGCGTCTCGTCTGCGATGCCGCTCCTGGCGTTGTGGGACACGACATTGGAAGGTGCGTCCGTCCACTATTCCTATACCGGCTTATCGGCATCGCTGGGAATATTGGCGGCGCGGATGGCGGAGGCCGGCTTCACCGGCCCCACCGGCGCCTTGGGCACATGCTTCGCCGAATTGGTCGGCCGGCCAGCAGCTGGCTTCGGGAAGGGGCGGGCCGACGACGACGAATGGCTCATCGAAGCGAACTTCATCAAGTCCATGGCATCCTGCGGCCGCAACTTTCCGGCGATGGATGCCGCGCTGAAAATCCGGGATGTGGACATCGCGTCCATAGACCGCATCGTCGTCGAGGCGGATGCCCTTGCCGGAAGGCTCTCAGGTGCTGGTTCCGTCAATGAGCTGACCACCAAATTCTCGCTCGAATATGCGGTTGCAGCGGTTCTCGTGCATGGGAAGTCGGATGCCGGCATTTTCGGCGCCGTCGACCCGATCGTCAGCAAGCTGATGGACAAGGTCTCCGTGAAGGTGTCGCAGGACCGGGGCGGTGCGCTGGATCAACGATCGGCCCAAGTGGTCGTCGTGGATGACAAGGGGACGCATGTAGGCGAGTCGGTTGCGGCAGCCGGCTACTGGCGTGCGCCACTGGATGCAACTTGGATGGAGCGCAAGTTTGTCGAGATGGTAGCTCCTGTCCACGCAGGACCTGCATCCGAGCTGTTCAGGCGCCTGCGAGGCGTTGCCGACCTCGACGATATAAGCAAGCTGTGGTGAACAATCCCGGGGTGGAGGATCGACTGAACATCAATGGTCACCAAGAGTTATCGCAGCGTTGTAAAATTTCCGAAACCCGCGACAACCCTACACTACTGCGCCGGCGCTGCCGGCGCTTTCACGGTGATGGTGCATTGCTGATCCACGCCGGCCGTGCGCGCGGCCTCGGCGCATTGGCCGATCGCCTCGGCGTTGTCACGCGCGAGCTGCCAGGCATCGACCACCCCGCGCCAGCGGCCAGGGTCCGCTATCTGCATCATGGTAACGCCGGCGTTCCATCGGTCCTCGCCCATGAGTAAGCGTCCGGTCTGACCGCTACCGGTTCCAGCGCCATGGCAGCAGGTCGTCGACCTTGGTTATCTTGTAGTCGGGGATGCGGGCGAGGGTGTCGGCGAGCCACGCGTGGGGATCGACGGCGTTGAGCTTGGCCGTTTCGATCAGGGTATATGCGATGGCGGCGGCCTTGCCGCCTGCCTCAGAACCGACGAAGAGGTAGTTCTTCCGCCCGAGGGCGATAGCGCGCATGCCACGTTCGGCGGCGTTATTGTCCAATTCAAGGATCCCGTGATCGAGGTAGGGTCGCAGGGGTTCCATGCGGTTCAGCGCGTAACGGATGGCGGTCGCGAGCGGGGATTTGCCCGAGATCGTGGTGAGTTGCATGGCCAGCCAGACCTCGAGATCGTCGAACACCGGGGCGGCATGGGTTTGTCGCAGTTCGACGCGGCGGTCAGGTGGCGACCCTCGGGCCTCCTTCTCGACGGCATAGAGTTGCGCGATCCGTCCGATGGCCTCTTCGGCGATGGGCGAGCCTTGCGACCGGTGGATATCGACGAACTTGCGCCGGACGTGGGCCATGCAGGCGACCTCGCGGATGACGCCGGAGCGGTAGAGATCTTCGAACCCGGCATAGCCGTCGGCATGCATCCAGCCGCGGAAGCGCGCGAGATGGTCCTTCGGGTGCTGGCCCTTCCGGTCGCCGGAGAACCGATACCAGGCGGCGGGAGGCGCATCGCCACCCCAAGGCCGCTCATCGCGGGCATAAGTCCAGAGCCGTGCCGTCTGGGTCTTGCCGGTGCCGGGAGCGAGCATGCTGACCGGTGTGTCATCCGCGAAGATCGCTTCGGCCGACAAGACATGGCGACCGATGGCCTCGGCCAGCGGTTCCAGAAGTGCAGTGCTCTTGCCGACCCAGTCGGCGAGGGTCGAGCGGTCGAGATCGAGGCCTTCGCGGTCGAAGATCCGGCTCTGACGATACAAGGGAAGATGGTCGGCGTATTTGCTGACCAGGACATGGGCCAGAAGGCCCGGCCCCGGGCGGCCGCGTTCGATCGGGCGAGAGGGCAGCGGGGCCTGGACGAAGCGTTCGCAGCAGGTGCAGGTCAGGCGCGGGCGGACGATCCGGTTCACGATGAAGCGGCCGGGCACGTATTCCAGCTCTTCCGTGACATCCTCGCCGATCCGGCGCAGGCGCCCGCCACAATCGGCACAGGCCTCGGCGCCGGGGCTGAGGTCCACCTCCATCCGGGGGATATGGTCCGGGATCGGACGACGCTTGGGGCTGTCCTTCTCCTCGATGTCCGGCAGCTTCATCCGCGCCGTCATCGCGGCGGCGGCGATCTCGCTGGTCTCCAGCGCCAGTTGCAGCTGCTCGGCGGTCTCGGACGACGCGCCGAACCGGTGCGCCCGGTGTCCCGCCAGCTGGTGCCGCAGCTTCTCGATCAGGATCGCCTGCGCCTTCACCTCGGCCAGCAGCCGCGCGGTGAAGCTGCGCAGCTCCTCGGGATCGTTTGGCAGGGTCAGGGTCTGGGTGAGCATGCAGAGAGTTTATCTCATTGGATTCCTTGTGGGAATCCTTTGATCATCGGCCCCGCGGATTATCCCGCGGCCAGAGGCCGCCAGGTTCGTTCCGGTGCCCGCCAGTCAATCCCTTCCAGGAGCATGGATAACTGCGCGGGCGTCAGCGCCACCTTCCCCTCCTTCGCCGACGGCCAGACGAACCGCCCCTTTTCCAGCCGCTTCACAAACATGCAGGCCCCCTGGCCGTCCCACCAGATGACCTTCACCAGATCGCCACGGCGCCCGCGGAACACGAAGAGATGTCCGGCGAACGGATCCTGTTTCAGCACCGCCTCGGCCTGTGCGGCCAGCGCCGCAAAGCCCTTGCGCATGTCGGTGACGCCCGCTGCCAGCCAGACCCGCGTGTAGGCCGGAACCGGGATCACGCCGTCAGGCCCCGGATCAGCCGCGCCAGCGCCTCGGGATCATAGCTCCCGCTGATCCGCATCCGGTGCCCGCCCGCAAGCTCGATCTCGATGCGGCTCTCGGCGACAGGTGCTGCCGCAGGTGCCTGCTCTTCCGCGACTATCTCTACTGGCAGAAAGCGCGCCTCCTCCGACGGGGCCGGAACCGAAGCCGGATCAGGCGCGAAACGGGGATCGCGCAACCACTTGAAGACCAGATTGGCATTGACCGCGTAGCGCCGTGCAACCTGGGCCACCGAAACACCCGGCGCAGCCGTCTGAAAACAGATCGACCGCTTCTCCTCGTCCGACCAAAGCCGCTTCGTCCGCCGCGCCACGCCATCACCAGAGTGTCCACTATCAATGGTGGACACTATCCCGCACTCTCACCACGCGGCAGAGCGGTCAGGCCGGACGCTTACGCCCATGACGGTTGCCGCAACATGGGTGTCGGCCGCAAAGGGCAGGATGCACGGCAAGTGTCACTGTACCCTAATAAATCAGATTCTGCGGATTCGGGGCATTTTGGGGCATTTCTGTACCCTTAATTGCAATATATCCACAGGTTCCACGCTTCAGGATTTGACGCTACTTGAGAGCCTCCAGATTGCATCCGCGCGCGTCAGAAGCGCTTGGCGATTTGCGTCCGGTCCGAGTTCAGAGATGGCCTGACGAGCTGCCTGCAGCGCGCGCTCGGATCCGCCTTGGCGGCTCGTTTCATGTGGTTCCTGCTTAGGCGCAGGATCTGCTTCAGGTCGGTCCGGAAGCCTTCGATCAAGTTCCTCCGACCATCTACGGATCCGCTCTATCACCCGACGATGCCGAGGAAAGGCGCGGCGCAATTCCCGGACCGCCCGGTCGTTTCCTCGCAGGATGATGGCGGCACCCAACAAGGGACGGGTCATGCCGAGACCGACCGCGGCGAGGGCCATCAACCTTTCGCGCTCGTTCGCGGAGATGACGGACGCTGAGCGGCCAAAGTCCAGCATCGATACGACATGCAGGGTCAAATTCATCCGGCGCCATCGCCTGAGATCGTTGTTCGCCACAGCCGATTTCAGGGCCTGTGCGCCACGAGCAGCGCGCGCGAGAAGCCGGTCTGATACCGCTTCGGCTCGATGCTTCGCCGCGAGGGCCTGACCACAGGTTTCGCAGGTCAGCGACCACGCGAAGCGCCAATGGCGAAGAACCAGATCGGGTGTTTTCTCAACGCACCCTGAACAATACTGGAAGTCATGCCGCGACACGCATCGCACGAAATGATGCATCGTGTCAGGAAGGGTCATGGCGGAGATCTCATCCCGGGTCCGCTGAAGCGCCGCACAAAGCCGCACCCAGTCCGCCACCCGCAGGTCGCTCGCATGCTCGGGCACCCTGCCCTGCCCCAAACCCAGATATCCGCAAAGCTCTTCGGCGGAGCAGTGATTGGCCTTCGCCAATCGCCCGATCCAGTTGGCCAGAAGCTCATCGCGTGCCGGGTGCGGTCGCCGCGGCAAGGCCTTGAGCGTCACCCGAACGTGGCGACCGGCTGGCGAGGAATGCTCCAGGCGTGCTTCGTCCATACCGGCTGCCAGGCCTGGACCGCCTCGTCGGTGATCCGTTCCTCACCGGTTTCGATCGCATCTATGGCCAGGGACTTTATCATGATGAACACGCGCGACGTGATCCCCCCGGTCACTTTCAGGATCGTTCGAAGCGACGCCACCGTAAGGCCTGAGCGTTGCTCAAGCGCCATCGCCGCGATCAGTGTCTGGATCAGACGAGAGAACTCCACATCATCGGTCCAGAGCGGCAGGTAGTGTTCGTCCAGCCGTCGGGCCAGTTGGTCGTCTCCTCGAACCGCCTCCAGGGCTTCGTTCACACCGAAGACGACGAGCGAGGCACAGAGATCGTTGGCGAGGAACCGAAGCATGTTCAGGAAGCGACGTTGTTCCCGGTAGCTTCCAGCAAGAAGATTGTGCACCTCGTCGATCATCAGCATCCTCAGGTCCATGTCCCGAAGGTGGCTAAGCGCGCGGACCTCAAGCTCGGACACGGTATGCCGACCCCACATCGGCGCACCGATCGTCGCCAGGATGTGCTGATAGAACCGTCGCTCATCCGGTGCAGGTGGGGCCTGAACCAGCAGGATGGGCGTCTTCGTCGCGCCCAGCTCCGCATTGTACTGTGTCGGGTACTTGCTCGCCATGCGTTTGGCGATCATCGTCTTGCCGATCCCGGAACTCCCATAGACCATCAAGCCGGGCATCCGACTCTGCTGCGGCATTTCCATCAGGGATGTCAATCGGTTGAGAACGATGGTGGCGCGGTCGAAGGCGATCCAGTGATCGCCGCGGATGTGGTCAATTCTTTCGGCATTGCCAAGTCATTTGGCGTGGATTGCAATAGGCGTGTGATCGGCAATCAGGCCGTCATCTCGGCGGTATAGCCGTCCCACAGGTCGAACGCATCGACTCTGGCATGACGGTAGGAGATGGTGGAAAGTCGGTATCGGCGGGGGCGGAAGATGATGCTGATCTGGTCGTGTGCAGCAAGAAACCTCTGCGCCTGCCTCGGCGATTTGAACCTCCCCAAGATC
>JAUIDM010000441.1 GCA_030428915.1 Alphaproteobacteria bacterium
GGGCGACTCCTCATGCGGATTGATTGCGGGTTGGCTTGGACAACGCGATGGACGACGGTTGGTTCCAATCGGGTCATTGTTCCGGGCGGGTTATCGGGGTGCAGGCTCCGCTGGTCACAGCGCAACGTGCCCCGCCCGGCCACCTTGTGCGGTTGCCGGTTGGTCAAGGCTCTTCATGCTGCGGCTGTCACATGCGGCGCGTGACGGGCACCCTTCCGTTCACAGGCGGCTGGAGGCCGAGCGCGGACCAGCGATAAGCCAGATGATGAAGCCGAGGAGTGGCAGCACAATGACCAGAAGCGACCACAGTACCTTGCGTCCCGTATCTGCCGAGGATCCGAAGATCGAGATCAGCGCCCAGAGATCCAGAGCGAGCAGGATAAGCCCCCCAATGCCGGTCAGTTCGAACATCGTTTCCTCCTTCTCCGTTTGCCGCGCATCCGGATGCGGGCTCCGCACGACAACGCGCAGCCCCGAGATGAGTTCCGACGAGGCCCCCAACCGAAAAGGGAACTGGATCGGCCCTGTCGCGTTTCCTTTTCACAGACGGACAAATATCACCGTGAAAAGGAGATCTTCTCATGCTCGGATGGGCCCTAACCTTCCTTGTGATCGCTCTCATTGCCGCCGCGCTCGGATTCGGCGGTATTGCCGGCGCATCGGCGGGGATCGCGAAAATCCTTTTCGTGATCTTCCTGATCCTCTTTGTCGTCGCCATGGTTGCCCGCGCGATGGGCGGCAAGCCGCCGGTCTGACACATGGACCACACCGATTGAGCGGCCGTCGGGTTGTCCCGGCGGCCTTTCATTTGCGCGCGGAAGGAGGCCGTATCAGGCCGACATCCGCGAGAATCAATTGCGTTGCACCGCTCACATCTCATCAATAGATTCAGGAGCAACAAAGGTCGGGACCTGACAGTGGGAGGGGTGGTGTCGTGCCAGAAAGGGCGCAGCGGTACAGCCTGACATGGAAGGTGACGCCCGATCTTCTCGGCATCCTCAGCGATTCTGGCCGCTTCGAGCATACCAACCCCGCCTGGCAGAAAACGCTTGGCCTGAAGCCCGAAGAAATCGAAAGCCGCGAATTCTTCGATTTCATACACCCTGACGACATCGCCCGGACGAGGGATGCCTTTGTCCGCATGAAACTTGGGCATCCCATCCTGAACTTCGAGAATCGATACCGCCACAGGGATGGTAGCTACCGCTGGCTGTCATGGAACGCCGTGCCGGAAGGCGGCCTCTATTATTGCAGCGCGCGAGATATCACAGAACACAAAGAGACCGCGGAAGCCCTGCAAGTCAGCGAAACGGCGGCACGCTTCCGTGAACAGTTCATCGCCGTCCTCGGCCACGACCTTCGCAACCCGCTGGCCGCGATCGCGTCGGCAAACCGCATGATGCGTCGCGAGGCGCAAAGTGCCACGACGCTGGAGCTTCTCGACGCAACACAGGGCGCGGTCGACCGCATGGCGGCGCTGATCGACGATCTTATGGACTTTGCACGCTCACAGCTTGGTCAAGGTATTTCGGTCGATCTGAACGGCGCAGCCCCCCTGAAACCGCTTCTGGAACAAGCGGTGACAGAGATCGCGCTGACCCATCCCGACGCGCGGATCGAGACGGTGCTCGAATTTGCCGACCCGCTGACCTGCGATCCGGACCGCATCGCGCAGCTTTTGTCCAATCTCCTGTCCAATGCCATCACGCATGGCGACCCGAAACAGCCGATCTGCGTACGCGCCGAAGACCGGAATGGAGCGTTCGTGCTGACCGTGACCAATTCCGGGCCGCCGATCCCCGAAAAGGCGATCGCCATGCTGTTTCAGCCGTTCTTCCGCGCCAAACTGGAGGGAAGCCAGAAGGGTCTTGGTCTTGGCCTGTTCATCGCGACCGAGATCGCCAAGGCCCATGGTGGCAGTCTGACCGTGGCCTCCGACACCGATGCGACCGTGTTCACCTTCGAGATGCCGCGTCAGTAGACTGTCACAGTAAGAAAGGGCCCACGCGAACGCGGGCCCCACTCACTACGCTCCCTTCGGCTCACTGAATATATGTCGGAAGCGCTTCAAGCTCTTCCTTGGTCATCGCGACATAGATCCGAAGATCGGTACTGCCATCGGCGCGCAGGATATCCACATCGTCCATGTTCAATTCGACCGGCTTCTCACCGATTCCAAGGAAGCCGCCGACATCGATGACGGCATCTGTGATCGTGCCCTCGGTGTCGATGATCAGTTCGGAAACCTCGCCGATCCATTCGTCGCTTGCATCGTAAACCGGCGCACCTGTCAGCATCTCGGTGTTGAGGTCGGCCTCCTCGGCTGCGACAAAACCTTCGCGCATGGTCGGTTCACGCATCTCAGACGCGGCGTTGTCGGCTGCGACTTCGGCGCTCTCGGCTACCGCTTCGGCGCTCTCCTCGACAGCTTCTGCTGCGGCATCAACGTTTTCTTCGGCGCTTTCCTTCATCATCGCGGCATCGGTGTAGCCCGTGTATTCCGGCGCCTCTTCCAACATGGCGCGTGGCGCGTTCATCACGAGGAAGAAGTCCGACAGGTCTTCGGCGGTGGCTTCATCGGCCACGAAGCGGATCGAGCCCATCTCGACTGCGACCTGCCTTTCGCCGATGCCGAGGAACCCGCCGATATCGACCAGTACGGCCTCAACCTGGCCGTCACGTGACATGATCACATCGTTGATTTCGCCGATATCCTCCCAGTCGGCCTGAACACCATTGAAGGCATCGCCTTCGATCTCGGCCTCGGAACTGTAGACCCGCTTGCCGATAAAGCTCGACGCGTGGATCTCCATCGGGTCGGCCTCCGAGCGGAATTTGGCGTCGTGACCGGCCGCCAGGCCAGCCGATGCCGTTACGGCAAAGAATGCCGTTGAAAGCAAAAGCTTTTTCATCATCTGTAACTCCCAGGTATTTCAGTCGTGCGTGTCAGTGACGCATGTCCAGTCAACGCAAGGCTCACCATAAGGTTCCGGAAAA
>JAUIDM010000442.1 GCA_030428915.1 Alphaproteobacteria bacterium
GCAGGGCGTCGGACGATCAACTGCGTCTGATCGAACAGGAACTCGCGGATCTTCAATCGTTGCTCGACCGGGGGCTGACCCAGGCGGGCCGGGTGCTGGCGCTGGAGCGCGAAAAGGCGCGATTGGCCGGTGCGGCGGGCGAACTCGATGCGGCCCGCGCCGAGGCCGGGGGCAAGATGACAGAGATCGACATCGAGATCCTGAAACGTGGCAGCACCCGGCGCGAAGAGGCCAATACCGAACTGCGCGACCTTGGCTACCGGGAATTGGAACTGGCCGAACGCCGCCGCTCGCTGATCGAGCAGATCGACCGTCTGGAAATCCGCGCGCCGGTTTCCGGTATCGTCCATGCGCTTCAGGTGACGACGCCGCGCTCGGTCATTCGCGCCGCCGATCCGGTTCTCTTCCTCATTCCGCAGGACCGGCCGCTGGTCATCGCCGCCCGCGTCGCACCGATCAATGTGGACGAGATCCAGATCGGACAGGAGGTGACGCTGCGCTTTTCCGCTTTCGACAGCCGTACCACGCCCGAACTATTCGGCCAGGTCTCGCGCATCTCGGCCGACGCGCTGACGGACGAAGCCAGCGGAATCAGCTATTACCGGACCGAGGTGGTCCTGGAGACCGATGAGATCGACAAGCTCGCCGGTCAGGCGATCATTCCCGGCATGCCGGTGGAGGTTTTCATACGCACAGGTGAACGCACGCCGCTCGCCTACCTCGTCAAACCGCTTGCCGAGTATTTCAATCGCGCCTTCCGCGAAAGCTGAACGGCACCGTCATGCTGCCTAGCGTCCCCGCAACTCCTCGGTAAAGCCGATCAGTCCGGTCTGGCCGGAAAGCCGCGCGCGGTAGATCGGCAGGCTTTCGGCGACCCGCATCACATAGGTCTGGGTTTCGCGGAAGGGGATAGCCTCGATCCAGTCAATCGGGTCGACGGCCTCGCTACGCGGGTCGCCCAGTTCCGCAATCCAGCGCCGCGACCGACCGGGGCCGGCATTGTAGCCGACCGCCACCAGCAACGGGGAGTTACCGAACTCGTCGACAAGCTGGTCAAGATAAGCCGCCCCGAGCCGGGCGTTGTACTGCCAGTCGGTCGTCAGCTTTGCCTTCTCGTAGCTGACACCGATCTTCTTCGCCATCATCTCGGCCGTTCCCGGCATCACTTGCATCAATCCGCGCGCCCCGGCATGCGAGATGACGCGGTGGTTGAACTCGCTTTCCCGCCGCGCGATGGACAAGGCCAGTTCGGGACGGACCGGCAGGTCAAGACCCGACAAGGCGGGCACAGGGAAATAGGCTGAGGGCCAGATGACACCCTTTTCGGCCGCCGCCTTGGCAAGCGAGAGCGCTACATAGGGTTCCTTCGCCTCGACGGCCATTCCCGCCAGCGCGCCGATCTCGTGGCCCGACAGCCCCTCGCCCAAATGCAGCAGGAAGCGGGCGGCGAGCGTTTCATCCCCGGCCGCCATCAGTTCACGCGCGGCGAGCAGGACCGACGAATTTGCGAATGGCTGGCTTCGCCAGTCCGGATAGGCCTCCCCCCCCACCATTGCGGGTGACAAGGGCAATCCGACCTTTTCCGCCGAGAGAAGCCCGTAAAAAGCCGTCGGATATCGCGCGCCTTCGGCATAGGCCAAGCGAGTCTCCTGCGCCATGCCCAATGCCTCATAGGCGCGGCCCTGCCAGTAGCCCGCACGCGACAGGCTGATCGGCCCTTTCACCGCCTTCTGGAAGCGGTCGAAATGGGACAGGGCGGTCTTTGGATCATTCAGTTTGCGCAGCGCGATGTAGCCCGCAAGCCATTCCAGGTCGGCATAGTCCGAACCCGAATTCAAGAAATGCTGGGCCGCCATCCTGTAGGCGCGCCTCGCATCACCCTCGCGCATCTCCTTCCGGGCGAGCCTCCGGCGCCAGTCTGCCCACTGAACGGGATCGCCAAGCGCGTCGGCGCTGACGGACCGTTCCAGCAGCAGCTCACCGGCACTGTCATAGAGGTCCTTTCTGATGCGCCAGCGAAAGCGGTCATAGGCGAGCCCGCCGGAATTGACCGCCTTCTCGGGAAGCGCCTCGATCAGCGTGTCAACACCCGGTTCACTAGCCTGAAGCGCAATCCGCGCTGCGGCCACGGCACGGGTATAGTCGCTGTTCAGGGGTAGCATACGGCGGACGTCCGAGACCTTGCCTTCCCGCAGAAGCATCGCGGTTCGGCCGTCATGGTGGTCGTTCAGGATCGTCGCGTGGCGGGCGATGAATAGGTCGTGCTCGGTCTCACTCATCGACAGGGTCCGCCAGGCCCGCACCGCCTCTTCCTCCGCCGCCTGGCCCTGACCACGCGCCTGATGGGCGCCAATCAGTGCGAGGCTGCCCATCCCAGTCTGTGGGCGCATGGCACTGAAATAGCCGATGATCGCATCCGCCGACGTGTCGGCGGCAATCGAACTTTCGCCTTGCTGCCTGAGAAGAGGCAGGCCCGGCCAGTCGGGATAGCGGGCGAGGAATTCGACATATTCGCCGAAAGCGCCCTTGCCATCGCGCAGCCGTTCCCAGTCGATGATCGCAGTTGCCAGCGGGCCGGCCTTGCGCGCCTCGGCGACTGCCACCGACCAGTCGCCCCGGTCCGCCGCGGCAAGGGCCGCGCGGAACACGGCAGTGTCGTCGGCCCGCGCCGCTACGGGAAAAAGCAGGGCCAGCGCCAAGGGCGCTGCACGCAGGACATTCCGGATCATGTTTTTCACTGCTTCGATTGGTTTTTTGCAAAGATATTGACGGCCGCCTGCACCCGCAACACACAAACTTGGCAACGGCGGACAATCCCTATAGGTTCCGCGCGATTTCAATCAGGCGAGTCTCGCCTGCCACACCAAAGGAGCGTGTCATGTTCAAAGGGTCCTTCCCAGCCCTCGTCACGCCGTTCAAGAACGGCGAGCTGGATCTGGACACGCTCAAGAAACTCGTGGAATGGCATATCGCCGAAGGCAGCCACGGGCTCG
>JAUIDM010000443.1 GCA_030428915.1 Alphaproteobacteria bacterium
CTGGCCTTTGCCACTGCCGAGCGCAAGCACGCCGCGCTGATCGCAGCGGCTGACGCCGTCTGGGCGCGGCGGGCAGAGATCATCGAGGCGAATGCCCGCGACCTTGACCATGGCCGCGACAAGGGGCTGAGCCCGGCGATGATGGACCGTCTTGTGCTGAACGAAGAGCGCATTCGAGGTATCGTCGACGGTCTGCGCTCTGTTGCCGAGCAGAAGGACCCGGTGGGCGAGGTCATCGCCGAATGGGACCGGCCCACTGGCCTCAACATCCGGCGGGTGCGCACGCCCTTGGGCGTTGTCGGCGTCATCTATGAAAGCCGCCCGAACGTGACGGCCGATGCAGGGGCACTGTGCCTCAAGTCCGGCAATGCGGTGATCCTGAGGGGCGGTTCGGAAAGCTTCCATTCTTCACGCGCGATCCATGCCTGTCTGGTCGAGGGGTTGCGCGCGGCCGGCCTGCCCGAGGCGGCGATCCAGCTTGTGCCGACCCGAGACCGCGCGGCGGTGACCGAGATGCTGAAGGCGGTCGAGCATATCGATGTGATCGTGCCGCGCGGCGGCAAGGGTCTGGTGGGGCTGGTGCAGAAAGAGGCACGCGTGCCGGTCTTCGCCCATCTCGAGGGCATCTGCCATGTCTATGTCGACAAGGACGCGGACCCGGAGAAAGCGCGCAGGGTCGTGCTGAACGCCAAGACACGGCGCACCGGCATCTGCGGCGCGGCGGAATGCCTGCTGGTCCATCGGGACATTGCGGCAACGCTTGGCCAGCAGATTGTTGACGACCTGATGGCGGCGGGGGTGGAGGTTCGGGCCGAGGGGTTGCATGGCACCAAGCCGGCGCAAGAGGATGATTTCGGCCGCGAGTTCCTGGATATGATCATCGCCGCGAAGGTGGTCGATGACGTCGACGATGCCATCGCCCATATCCGGCGCTACGGGTCGAGTCACACCGAGGCGATCCTGACCGAGAACGACGCCACGGCGGGGCGCTTCTTCCAGCGCCTCGACAGTGCCATCCTGATGCGCAATGCCTCCACCCAGTTTGCCGATGGCGGCGAGTTCGGCATGGGGGCCGAGATCGGCATCGCTACCGGCAAGATGCATGCGCGCGGGCCCGTGGGTGCCGAGCAGCTGACGAGCTTCAAGTACCTCGTCACCGGCGACGGAACGGTCCGGGCGTGAACGAGCCTGACGACGCCGAGTCGGCCTTAGCTCAGTAGCGGATCGCGACCCGGCCCGACCCGGTCTCGACACTCAGATTGCGGCCGTGTCGCCGGGCCGCTTCGGGCAGGAGCGCGAACTGGACATGGGCCGCCGCGATCTCGGTCCCCGGCCCGGCCCCCTCAAGGCGCGACCAGAGAGGGGGGTCGATCTTCAGCCGCTCGGCCTTTGTTTCGATTACCCAGCCATCGGGCCTGCTGACCGTAACGCGCCCGCCATGGGGCAGGGCGCTTTCCATGCATTGCAGGGCGAGACACGCCAGCTTCACATCCGTCCGCAGCGCATCGCCGTCGACCTGCCAGTCGATGCTGAGCCGTCCCCCACGGGTCATGTCATCGAGGATGGAACGGATCTCGTTTCGCGAGACCGTCTGCCCGGGCGAGGCAAGCCCATAAGCGATGCGGAAGAACCGGATGCGGGCATTGGCGTTGGATACGCTTTCGGAAATCAGGGTGATCTCGGGGCCGAGTGTTGCACCCGACATCATCAGCAGTTCGATTCCATTGCCGATCGCGCCCAGCGGGCTGATAAGGTCATGGCAGATGCGCGAGCCGAGAAGGGCGGTCAGATCGTCGTTCGTGGCAGGCTGCATGGATATATCCTTTGACGGGAGAAAAGAGCTTGTATGAGATTCTGGAGCCGGGAATGCTGGTTCGCCATCCCGCCGAACCGGATTGGGGCCTCGGCCAGGTCCAGTCGCGGATCGGGTCAAAAGTGACTGTGAATTTCGAACATGCCGGAAAGGTCGTCATCGACGGAAAGCGGGTGGATTTAAGTCTCGTCATCGATGAAAGCACTAAACCTTAAGGTACAATTTGATGAATAACTACAACTATTAGTAAGTGTCAACGCCTGTGGGGTAGGCGGTTCTGTTGCAAATGCGGCAGACGCATCCTAAAACCCCGGCAGAGCAGGAAGCGCAGATTTTGAACGCTGGCAATGGCCCCAGAAACCACGCATCTTCAGGTCCGGCTGGCAGTCAGCGAGACCGACTTTCTTGCCGCGCAGCGGCTGCGCTACCGGGTTTTTGTCGAAGAACTCGGCGGCGACGGGCCGCTGGTCGATCATGCGGGCCGGTTTGAGCGCGACGAGTTTGATCCGGTCAACGATCATCTGATCCTTGTCGACCGGCGCCGCGACGCCGCTGCGCTTGACCATGTGGTCGGCGTCTACCGGTTGCTGCGCGGGACACAGGCGGCGGCGTTCGGGCGGTTTTATTGTGATGCCGAATACGATCTGGAACCTCTGCGCGCATCGGGGCGTGAACTGCTTGAACTTGGCCGCTCCTGCGTCGATGCCGCCTATCGCGGCGGGCCTGCAATGTTTCTTCTGTGGAACGCGCTCGCCGAATATGTGCTGGAACACGGTGTCGAGGTGCTGTTCGGGGTGGCCAGTTTCCACGGCACTGATATCGAAGCCCTGAAGGGGCCGCTGTCCTGGCTTCACCATCGCCATCTGGCGCCCGAGGCGTTGCGGGTGCGTGTGCTCTCGGAACATTACCAACGCATGGATCTGTTGCCTTTAGAGCAGCTTGACCGCCGCGAGGCGATGGTCGCGATGCCGGCGCTGATCAAGGCCTATCTCAGGCTTGGCGGATTTGTCGGCGACGGCGCCTTTATCGACCGGGAATTCAACACGACCGATGTCTGCCTTCTGATGGACACGGCGGCGATGAGCGTGCGCCACAAGGGCTTTTACACCCGCAAGCACGAGATGCGCGCGTGACCACCTGGCGCGAGGAGCTTGAATCCGACCGCCCGCG
>JAUIDM010000444.1 GCA_030428915.1 Alphaproteobacteria bacterium
CGAGGTCGGGCGGGGTGAGATGCTGGTCATCATGGGCCTGTCGGGATCGGGCAAATCGACGCTCGTCCGCTGCATGTCGCGCCTGATCGACATCACCGGCGGTCAGGTCACCGTCGACGGTCAGGACGTGATGTCGCTGAACGAAAAGGAACTGATCGAACTGCGCCGCCGCAAGATGGGGATGGTGTTTCAAAGCTTCGGCCTTTTGCCGCACCGCACCGTGCTGGACAATGTCGCCTTCCCGCTGGAGATGCGCGGACAGGACCGGCATGACCGGCGCCAACGGGCGCTGGAGGTGATCAAGCTCGTCGGCCTTGAGGGCCGCGAGGAGTATTTCCCGCGCGAGCTGTCCGGTGGCCAGCAGCAGCGCGTCGGCATTGCCCGCAGCCTCGCGATCGAGCCGGATATCTGGTTCCTTGATGAGCCGTTCTCGGCGCTCGACCCGCTGATCCGGCGCGAAATGCAGGATGAATTCCTGCGCCTGCGCGGCATGCTGGGCAAGACCATCGTTTTCATCACCCATGATTTTGACGAGGCTTTGCGTCTGGCTGACCGGATCGCCATCATGAAGGATGGCGCGGTCGAACAATGCGACCCGCCCGACAAGATCGTGCTGACACCCGCCACGGAATATGTCGCCAAATTCACCGAGGATGTTGAAAAGTCGCGTGTGGTCCATGCACGCGGCCTGGCCCGGCCGATCAATGGCCACATGGTCGAAGGCCCGCCGATCCCCGCCGATGCGACCGTCATGCAACTTGCCCGTCAACTCGTGAACGAAAGCCGCGACTTCCTGCCCGTCGCGGACAAGGCCGGTACCGTCATCGGCTCTATGCGCCGTCAGGACGCGCTGGATATCCTTCTGGGATCCGAGTGATGGCGGTCGCCGACATCCCAGTCCTGCCCGCCCGGCAGGCCCTTGACCGGCCAAAGGTGGCGACGATCCTCCTGGCGGTGGCCATCCTGCTCGCCGTTGCCAAACCCCTGCTGCCGGGCTTTCTGATCCGGGTGCCGGACGGGGCGGTGCTGCCCTATCAGGACTGGATGCAGTGGTTCTTTGATTTCATCAAGGACGACCTCGGACTGATCCATGTCACGCGCGGCATCTCGGCGGGTCTGGAATGGCTGCTCGATATCACCGCCAACCTGCTCTACGGCAAACATCGCTGGCCCTATCTCGGCCCGATCCCGTGGACCGCCATCGCCGCCGTCGCCGCCGTGATCGGCTACGGCCTGTCGGGTTGGCGCATGGCGGCCCTGGCGGGCGGTACCTTTGTGTGGGTGGCGCTGATCGGCCAGTGGGAATTGGCGATGGAAACGATGTCGGTCATCACTGTCGCGGCCCCTGTCGCGGTGCTGCTGGGTCTTGTCCTCGGCATCCTCGCGTGGAAGTTCCCGCGGTTCGAGGCGATGCTGCGACCGATCCTCGCGATCTTCCAGACGCTGCCCTTCTTCACCTACCTCCTGCCCGCCGTGATCTTCTTCAAGGTCGGCCCTACGGCGGGCTGCGTCGCGACAATTGCATATGCCATCCCGCCGATGGTGCTGATGACCACGCTTGGGCTGAAGAAAGTGTCGAACGAGGTGGTGGAGGCCGGGCATATGAGCGGCTCCACCCGCTGGCAGATGCTTCGCCACGTCTATGTGCCCGCCGCAAGGACCGAGATCCTCGTGGGCGTCAATCAGGTCATCATGCTGTCGCTGGCGATGGTTGTCCTCACAGCCTTCATCGGCATGCCGGGACTGGGCGCGAAACTATTGTCGCTGATGAACTCGCTGAAGCTCGGCCGCAGCTTCGAGATCGGCGTGACCATCGTGCTGATCGCGGTGACGCTTGACCGTTGTTCCAAGGCCTGGGTCGTCAAACAGCCCCGGCATTTCGAACGCGGCACGCCCTGGTGGCAGCGCTACAAGCTTCTGCTGATTGGCATCGCCGCCTTTGTCGGCTTCATCATCGTCGCGCAATTCGTGCAGGTGGCCGATCACATCAAGCGCACGCAGGACCTGTCGATGGGCAGAGAGATTGACGATGTGATCCGCGCGATCCTGGCCGATGACGCGATCAACGCCGTCACCGGCTGGCTGCGCTGGTTCCTGATCACCTGGGTTCTGATTCCGTTCCGTGACGCGATCCTGTGGTTGCCCTCGACCACTGTGATCCTGGCCGTTGCGGCGGCGGGATACTATGTCGGCGGGCGCCGCTCTGCGCTGATCTCGGGTGGGTTCTTCGCAATCGTCGCGCTGACCGGCTGGTGGGACCGGTCGATGATCACCGTCTACGCTGTTATTTCGGCCGTGATCCTCGCCACGATGATCGGTCTGCCCTTGGGCATCCTCGCGGCGCGGCGCAAGAAGTGGTCGGAACCGATCCTTCTGATCTGCGATACCGCCCAGACCTTCCCCAGCTTCATCTATCTCATCCCGGCGATCATGCTTTTCGGCGTCAACGACGTCGCCGTGGTCTTCGCCATCTTCATCTTCGCGACCGTTCCGCTGATGCGCTACACGATCGAGGGCATTAGGGCCGTGCCGGAAGAACTGATCGAAGCCGCCGACATGTCCGGCGCCACCCGCAGCCAGAAGCTGTGGAAGGTACAGATCCCGCTCGCCCTGCCGACGATGGCCGTGGGGTTCAATCAGGCCATCATGTTCGCCTTCTTCATGGTGATCATCGCGGCCTTCATCGGCACGCAGGATTTGGGACAGGAATTGCAGAAGACGCTCGCAGGGAATGAGCTGGGCAAGAACTTCGTCCTTGGCATGTGCGTGGCGCTGATGGCGCTGGCCTTTGATCACATCATCATGCGCTGGTCGGCCGCCCGCCGCAAAGCCCTGGGCGTGGGGTGACTCGATGATCTCGTACAACCCTTCCCGTCGCAGTCTCACGCGTTTTGAGACGGCTGATTTCAGTCCGATGACGGCGTTTGGGGAGAGTGAGGGCGCGATATTGTGGCACAACGTGTCGTTTGATGCGGA